>JAHEML010000146.1 GCA_024643705.1 Caldilineaceae bacterium
TCTTCGATTGAGGGGTGTTCGATTCGACAATGGGGTTCGATTCGCTCATACGCTCATTATACCTTCCCGTGAAGGGAAAGAAAACTATCCATTTTGCCATTGGGTTGTCAGCCTGGCGTCTTGTCTACCTAGATCAACACATGTCTTGCGGTTGAGTCGCGCATTGGGGTTGCCCGCTGTAGGGGAACTGCCCATTATTTCTCTTCCGAGATGATTTCCAATACAGAATCTAGAGTAATAGCCCCGCTTTCACCACAAACCAAGCGTTCTCCGGTGACATCATCATAAAAACCCACATGAATCGTATACCGGCCCACAGGCAGATCGGCTGGCAGGTCGAAGTCGTGGGTGTCGACAATCACCTCCCCCTGCTGCCAGGATGAGGTGAGAGCTTGACCTGTCATTGGATAAGCATCGGCCTGACTCCAAAGCACGCCCGCGCTGTCTGTCAAATGTGCAAAGACCTTCCAATTGCGAAGAGTTGGGCCATCGGCCTGCCAAATTAAGACAAATGGAATTCGGCTGCCTGGGGAGGCGGTCTCCGGCAGATCATACTGCAGCAATTGAATGCCTTCGTTGCAACTCGCGCCCACAGGGACACCGCGATTGGGCACATCAAAACGGTGGGGGCGATCTTCTACGCGCAAGAGACCGATAGGAATTTTTGCCCCTCTTGGCTCCGAAGCAGGGTCATCGATAACCACACTGACATCATAGCGACCGGGAGGGATTGTTCCTGGAATTTGAAATTGGGGCTGAACGCGTGTGATGTACCCCGGTGACCAGAGGGAGCTTGCAAACCAGACCGGCCCAAGTGGGGCGGGGATCATATACGCCTGTCCTTGTCCGTCGAGATGCAGCCGAACATCGAGGGACGGTTGATGGTCTGAGGTGGTAAATTGCATGGGAATCTTCAGTACCCCACCGCTGCGTGCAGAAGGATCGGCGAAGTCAACGCTTGTCAGGGTCAACCCGGGCCGCACAGACAGCCCCACAGCTTGGCTCAAATAGGGTGCTGGTGCGAAATCGGATGTATGCAATGGCGGCAGAACAGTCAATTTTGTCAATGGCAGATCGACCACACCCATCGATTCCGATGCCAGCCGGCCAACGGATGCTCCGCCGGCTTGATTAACCCAGCCGACCTGCAATTCGTATACACCGGGAGGAATATCTGTGGGAATGTAGAACGCCATCTGGTCCAGAACCGATCCCAGAAACCAGTCACTGGTTGGGCAGCGACCATTGCAGGGGGACATGGTTTGCGCGGCCCAGATCGTCTGATCTGAGCCGCGCAGACGGAGAACCATCAATGCATCGTCAGAAATCTCGGTGCTTGTCTGCCACCGAAAGCGAAGACGCAAAGCATCGCCTGCAGCAACGACTTCTTCGCTAGACCACCACTGTTTCAGCGAAATCCCATTCTCCCATTGGATCGTCGTGGTGTGCTCTTGAAGAGGCAGCGCCGAAAAATAATGCACGACACCCCGATCCCCAGGAAACCAGACACGATCGGTGGGGAATGCCATTCTGTTGAATGCTTTCTCCAGAAGATCAGTGTTCTCTGGGCCTGGGTAGAGTACCAGCCACAAAGACGACAAATTCTCGAAAGCGGCTTTTGCCATGGAGCTGGCATCGGCCCGGGTGATAGGTATGTCAGTGGTCAACAGACGGCTGGATGGGAGTTGCCGTCGATTGTAGTAATCGTCCAGGGGCCAGTCAAAATAATAGGTATAGATAATCGGCTCATCCGAGCGTGCGTGTTCGCTGATATAACGCAACGGGGCGCTAAATGCATGAGTAATCGGCACAATCTGCCTAATTGCCAGAATAAGATTCAAGCTCAATATAGCCACCAATACAACCGCACCCACCCGTATCGCGTACAGACTATCTGTCCACCGAGATACGAATCTGCCAGCTTTCAGTCTCTGCACGAGCCACTGCACAAAACGCTGAATGGTTATACCCCGAAGAAAGACATAGTCAATCCCCAAGGCTAACGCCAGAGAGTACAACCCATAAGTCGCCATGACATGCCGTGGATGGGTTGTAGGCAGGATGAAAAACGCCAGCCCAATCGGCAGGAGAACCAGCAAGGCGAGTAGCCACGGCAGGCTGGCCCTGTGGTGATGGGATCGGCGCGCTGTTCCAATGCCGATAAGAGCCAGCAACCACAGGGGAAAAGCCAGCAACCAGGCGACAGCGGCAGGCCAGAAAAAGACAAAATCTCCCAGGGCCCAATGACCCAAAAGTTCAAACAAGCGCGCCCAGGAACGCCGCGCGCTCAGAGCAAATGAAGCTGCCCCCAACAGGCTGCCCCGCGGGCCAGGTTGGCTGATGATCCATCCCCCACCAAGAATCCCCAAAGCGGCTAGCAAGAGCACCAATCGCAACCGACCAGGCCGCGGCAGGTATCGCCACATGACCAAAAGATAAAACCCATAGCTGACCAACAAATGCCCGCCGAAATACTGTGTGCCCAGCATAAGGAACAGAGAAACGAAGAAGAGACCCCAATCCCGCAGACGAGAAAGGGAGAGACCTCGATCCAATGCATAGATATTCAAAAGAGCGAGAGCAGCCAGCCAGGGATACATACGAGCATCCCGTACCTGTTGCAACCAGAGCGGTGCTGTCGCCATCATCACCACAGCCAAAATCGCAGTACGAACCCCATACCAGCGCCGAGCAAGAGTGGCAAGTGTAGTCACCGCGACCAGCCCACCAAACGCCGAAAGCACACGCAGTGCAAATTCACTCTCACCCGCTAAACCCATCCAAAAGTGGAGGAGAGCGTAGTAGAGGGGTGGGTGTTCCCGGCTCTGCCCCATTGTAAACTGCACCAGTTCGACCAGAGATTTGGAAGATATCCAATAGCTGATCGCTTCATCCAGCCAAAGATCGGAAGCACCCAACCGCCACACCGTCAATGCCCACGCCAACAGCAGGATCGGCGTCATACGAAGTCCGAAAGAAAGCGATCCAAACCAGACAAGGAAAGATGCTATCACGGATTTCAGTCGGTCAACCTGTGAAGAGTTCAACGATGTGCGCATTCGCATGATTCGATCCTACAGATTCTTTCGATACAGCTAACCAACAACCGAGTCGCCCAGAACAACGGGAAGCCCATACACAGTTATATGACGGCTGGCGATACTTTCCCACGCAAAGAAACGGCTACGCTGCCGGGCATTACTTCTCAACGTCATCGCCAAGGACCCGTCATCGAGTATCCGCGCCACAGCCCGAGCAGTAGCCTGGACATCCTCTGGTGCGACAGTAAGCCAATCTCGGCCATTGTGTAGCTCTGGCAGAGGCGTTTGGGGTGTGGTCGTCACAATCGCACAACCATTGACCAAGCCAGCCATCAGCGTACCCCGGCGCAAACTGGCCCCATCAGCATAGGGCATCACCAATACATCAATGGCGTTGAGAGCAGCCGCCACCGCCTCGTCGGCCAGGTGTCCTGTCCAGCGCACCCGCTCCGCGAGACCCAATGCGGCGATCCGTGCTTCGACTTCCTGCAAATAGACGAAGTTGGTCGGATCGCTGGCCCCCACCCGTTCGCCAACCATCAACAAATGGACGTTACGCCCTGCAGCCACCAGATTCCCCAAGGTCTCCACAAGGGTGATCCCGCCTTTGGAACGGTTGAGAAAGCCAAAATAGGCCAGCAGCAAATCATCGTCCCCATACCCCCAATCGGCCCGCAGTGTTCGTCGCTGCTCCAGGGTAAGCGTTCGGCCCTGTATATTGCTGCCAATGGGGATGGCGGTCAGATTGGCAACCCGCCCCTCCAACTGGCGGCGATCCGGCTCGTTGGTGACAATCGTTGCGTTCGAGCTGAAGGCAGGGCGTTCGGTCACCCAGCGTCGTAACCGCGAACCAGCTTTGGGGAAGAGATACGGAACCAACAGGTCGTGATAGGTCCAGGCCACATGAAAACCCTGGCGTCGCCAATAGAGCGGGCCAAAGTTGATGGCGGGGTGCATCCCGAAGGCAGCAGTCTGGTATTGAACATGGATCCAATCAGCGTGGATGCCACGGGCAAGTTGGCTAATTTTCCCCAGGCTGCCCCATCCCCACCTGTCTATTTGGGGATAACTCTGGGGAAAGTCTGTCGAGCCGGGGAGAGATGTTGCACGCTGGTCGGTAATAACAGAGACATCAACCCCGGTGTGGCTCAATGTTTGCGCCAGCATAGCCGTGTAAGCGCCCACCCCCCCCTGCATGGGTGGGAATTCCCCCGTGACCATCAACACGTGCATCAGAGTTGCTTCTCCAGTGTGTAGCCCCGGTAGCTCAACTCTTCGAAGCCAGCCTGCCGGCAGAGCAGCAGCCCAGCCCGGTTGGTGTGGCTGATAAAACTGACAAGGGTTCGGTTGCCTTTCAGGTAGGCATCGTTGATCATTCTGCGCAGCAGCCAGCGGCCAATCCCTTTGCGCCGCCAGTCGGACGCAACAATCAGTTCCGCTATGCCCGCCACAGGATTCACATTGGGCGGAGAAACTACGTGGCGCTCAGTCATGCGCGTCGCAGCAATCCGTATCTCGTCCCGTTCGTATACCTGATAGCGGAGATAGTCGCCATCATTTTGGGGGTAAAGAGTGTAGCCGCCCAGGGGAACTTCTTCGCGAGTCGGTCGATTCAGCGGATAAGCCAGACAGTAGTAGCGCTCCACCGGGCGATAACCTGCCTGGTTCAGCCAACGTTGGTGATCCTCCCAAGCACCAGGGAGAACCCCTGCACCCATCTGGTAGGCTGGATAGCCGGTGCTGTAGGAGAAAGCCCGCACACGACGTACCCCCTGCTGCTTCCAAAATTCGTCGGCTGTTTGCAGCAGCAAACGGGCCACAGACCCAGAAAGTGTATAGTCGGTGGGAAGTGCCAGAAAGCGCAGCAGACCCAGGGGACGATCGTTCATCAAATGTTGGGTGGCGTGATCATAGCCTACGCCGATGTCGATAAAACCCATCAGCCTTTCCTCGACCAACACGCCAAAAAGCTGATGGCGCAGCCAGCGCACCGAATGGACAGAGGTTGGCTCTGGCGGAAAGCAGTTGTTCTGAATATCCGCATCCTCCATGGGGCTGGAAAAGGGGGCAGCGGCCAGAGAATCGGCCAACAGTCGATGCATTTGATGGCTGTCGGGGGGGTACAAAATCCGCGCGTAGAGGTGTTCGGAGGCCATAGGCTACTCTGCGATCCGCTGTCGCACAAGTGCCAACAATTCATCCTGGTGGGCCACACCGGGAAGAAAGATAGACCTGGGATCATCCAGATCGATCAAGCCATTGTGGCCCGAAGGGAAATAGACGAGACTGAGGCCAGAGGTCATGCGCCCTGCTTCCGATATGGTGACAATCTGGCGAAATTCCATGTCAAGCGGCGAACGAAAACGGCGATAGAAGATCAGACCCGTTGGGGTCACTTCGACATGGCTCATGGCCGAGAGCAGATTGACCGCGGTAAAAAAGAGGGCAATCAGGAAGAAAAAGAGAGTGGCCCAGGCGAAATTCTGGCCCAGTTCCCAGGCAAAAAGCAATGCAACCACCATGCCCCCAATGGCAGTCGGTGCATAGGAGGGGCGGGGGCGAAACAACCGAGACTCAGACATCTTCGTCGATGATTTCGATCAGGCGATGTTCCAGTTCGGGAACCAAGCTGTGCAGGCGAGTGAAACGCACCAGCTCTCGCCCCAGAAAGCGAATACGCTCTTCCAGGCCAGAATCCACCATTTTACCGTCCGCAAAAGCTCTGCCCACGTTGGGAATGCTGATCTGCACAGGCAGACTCCAGCCGCCCACACCCCGCACCACCACCCGCAGATGGCCCAAGGTATTCACGGCGCCCGCGCTGCCCCCAGCCACACCCAGCAACCCAAAGACCTTCCCCCGGAATTCATCGCCACCCATCAGGTCCAGGGCATTTTTCAACACACCGCTAAAGCTGTTGTGATACTCCGGCGATCCCAGCAAAATGCCCTGGGCAGCCTGTACCCGGGCTTTGAGCGACACGATTTGGGGGTTGTCGTCGGTGTCGTCTGGGCCGCTACACAGGGGCAAATCCAGGGTGGAGAGATCGATCAGATCGACCGTAGCACCCGCATTGCGGGCCGAATCAAGAGCCAAGGCCAGCGCCACGCGCGTATAACTACGATCACCCCGCATACTGCCGCAAATGGCCGCAATATGCACGGGCGCAAGCGGTGTACGGGTTGTATCCGTCGTGTTACTCCTTGTCAACTGGCTCACCTCCTACAATGCAGACTGCGAATGATATTTGCTGTACAGCCCATACTCGGCGGCCAAGGAAAGCCGCCTTACGAAATTGATCAAACACCGTGGACACAAGGCGTGTCTTGATTTGCTGTGAGCTATGATTGATGGTTGTCAAGCGGTGGTTCTTCCACCGCTCTGCTGCTGTCGGCCCGGATCAAGAGGCCCAGAGCGGCAAAACCGATTACCGACGCGGCCGCGGCAATGAGGATCACCAAGCGCAGCACATTGCTGCCCCATACTGCCGAATTCAACCCGGCAAAACCACCCAGAATAGCCGCCAAAGGCACGGTCGCAATCAAAAGCATCCGCACCATCACTTGGGCTGGAGCGGGCAGCGGGCCAGGCTTACGATTCAGCCGTGCCATCAGCCCCAAAATAGCCATGATCGGATAGATTGCGCCGACCAAAAGAAGCAGAATTGCGCCGATTGTGATGAAAATATCCATAGAACCAAATCCCTGTTTGCTGGCCGACTATCTCTGTATGATACCAGGAATCCAACCCAGGCAGAAACCTATCGCCTATCTTTTGTTCCCAGCGGCTGTCGATGGTCTATGCTTCTGAATATTCCCATACACCTTCAACAGATGATCCGCATGTTCTGCCATAGCCGGTGCAGGCCGGATCAAGCGCGACATCTCGCGCAGGCGTTCGGGGGCAGCGGCGATCTCGGCCAATACGGCCGCCAGGGCGCCCACATCCCCAGGGGTAAAGAGCCGACCCGTGCGCCCTTCTTCCACTTTTTCTGTCAACGCGCCCAATCGGCTCGCCACAACCGGGATGCCCACGCCAAAGGCTTCCTGGATCACCAAAGGTGAATTCTCGTACCAAAGCGAGGGCACAACCAGGCAATCCATCTGACGCAGGGCCGCTCCCACCTGAGACGGTTGCAACACACCGGCAAAGCGGATATTGGGATGGTGGGCCAGGGCGCGCAGCTCGGCCACATAATCGGGGAAGGCTTGCTCGCTGCCGTAGATGGTCAACGATGCATTGTCGCCCAACTGGTTGAAGGCCTCGACGAGAATATGCACGCCCTTTTGCCAGGCCAACGAGCCAAGAAAACCAAAATGGGGGCGCGCTGGTGGCTCGGCCAAGGGGATGGCGACCCGCTGCGCCAACTTGCGGTCGTCCACCCCATTCTCCAGCACCACAATGCGCTCGGCAGGAAAACCGTGGCGCACATACTGATCCCGCAAAAAAGAGCTGGGCGCAACAAATAGATCAACCGAATCTACCACAGCGCGCAAGTAGCGGTTGCGGTAGACAAATGGCAAGGCTACCAACGGACGCAGGCTCCGCATCCACGCCAGATCAACCCGCTCGGTCGCGCAATCCACACAGTTCATACAGCCGCGCGCAGGCCCACTGCAAGGCGTGTGATCGGGGCGAATGAGTTGGCTGTTGGCGCAAAAATACCAATAGTCGTGCAGGGTGACAAACCGGGGAAAGCCGTCGGCCAACTCGATCAGCCGGGCTGAAACACCCTGCACATGTTGGAAGTGCACCACATCCGGCTGAACCTGGGCCAGAAACGCGCGAAACTCTTTCTCAATAG
>JAHEML010000910.1 GCA_024643705.1 Caldilineaceae bacterium
CGATCCGCCGCGGCTGGATTCAGCACCCAGTGATAGTCGTAGTAGTCGGGTGTGGTGTAGAAGACGACCACTTTCGACTCGTCCACTTTGCCCTCGGCTACCCGGCTCTTCCATACCTGGGAGTTAAGCGCGCCGGCATCAAATGCACCGGCTGTCACCAGTTCAATCGTCTTGTCGTGGGAGCCAGAAAAGCCGGGCTGCCCTTTCAGGTCTGTCAGCGCCACGCCCGCTTCGCTCATAAAGTATTGGGGCATCAGCCGCCCGGATGTGGACGATTCGCTGCCGAAGGTGAAGGTATGATCCTTCAAATCTTCCAGAGAGGCAATGCCGCTGGCCGGATTGGCGATAAAGACGCTGGTGAACTTCTCGTCGATGTCCCGTTGCACAATCGCGTGGGCATCGGGCACTTGCAACCGGGCCTGCACGCCGGTTAGCCCGCCGTACCAGACCAAATCCAAATCACCCACCTTGAAACCGGTGACAGATGCGGCGTAATCGGTGACAGGTTTGTATTCCACGGGAATGCCCAGCTGGGCCGATAAATAGTCCACCAGGCTGCCGTAGAGCCGTTGCAGCTTCTCCGGGTCTTGATCCGGGATGGCAGAGACGACCAGGGGTGCTTGGGTGCTGACATTGTCAGCACCCGCTGCCTGGGGTGGGGGCGGCGCAGCGCAGGCAGCCAGCAACAATACAAGAGTCAACAATAGGGTAGATAGTTTGGACATGATAGATCTCCGATGGAAAGTGAAAGGGGAGAAAGTTGGTGCTTCGATGTGATGCGTACTGCGTACTGCGTATTGCGTGAGATTACCGACCTTTCTCACGTTTGATGTGTCACGTGATGTGTCACGCTTCTTTTTCAAATGTCACAGTATAGGACAAGCCAAACGCTGGTTGACGGTTTTCGTAGGGCGGCTTTCTGTAGCCGCCGAATGTGAGAAACCGAGCAATGGCAGGTAAGAAACCTGCCCTACGTCTCTGGGTGATACTGGGTGAGATCGCCCACTTTTCTCACGTTTGATGTGTCACGCTTCTTTTTCAAACAACAATCGTCGTACACACATTGCGGCTGCGCACCAGATCGACAGCGGGTGCGGCTTCCCAGGCCAGTGTCATGTCGTCGCCCCGCACCCAGGGGCAATACTCGTCGTGGGCGTCCAGTTCGTTGTTCAGGGCGCGACGGCTGGCGCACCCACCCTGGCAAGGGCAATCGGCTGCGTGGGCCGGGGTGGCGATGGCCTGTTGGAAATAGGCATGATCCAGAATGCCTTCGCCCTTCTCCGGCAGATCGGCCACGGTGTAGGGTGCGGGTGCGGCCACAGGCCAGTAGACACAGGGGATCACACGCCCGCGCATGTCAAAGCGGATGCTGTTGCGGCCACAGGGCGACTCCACATCGGGCAGGCCCATGGCGGCGCGTACCAGCGGCTCGCTGCAACTGACAACCTTGCCCGCGGAAAAGAGGCGCTGATAGGCTTCCCAAAACTGGTCGTAGGTCAGCCGGTAGAGGTCTGTGCGCACAGCCTGATAGACATTCACCCGCAGATTGGCCCCCACCGAGCGGGCCAGGGCCACCATTCCGTCCATTTGGGCATAGTTGGTGGTCATCAGCGTGGCAAGAATGGAGATGGACTTGCCCGCGTCGTGGCAGCGTTCGATGGCCTGATGCACCAGTTCCCAGTTGCCCGGCCCGCGCAGACCATCCTGCTGGGCTGCACTGGGATAGTCGATGGAGACTTCCAGATCATTGAACATGCCCAGCAGTTCGTCGCTCATGGCTGTCAGGCTGTGACCGTTGGAGGCGATGCTCAGCTTCACCCCCCGCCCATGGAGATAACGGACAATTTCCTCAAACTGGGGATGCAGGATATTTTCGCCCGTGCCCATGCCCATGCTGCCCACAGGTAGATTGTCGCAGATGGTCTTAATCTGCTCCAGTGGCACCGCGTCGATGCGGTCGGTGGGGCGGTAGCAGTGGGCACAGGCCAGGTTGCAGGCGTTGGTCAGGCCGATGCCGACGGAATAAGCCATTTGTGTCTCCTTTTAAGAATGGAACGCGGATGATGCTGATTGAGCGGATGACCGCGGATTGTGGGTGGTTTCTGTAGGGCAGATTTCTTGAGAGCCGCTACACTTGGCGGGTAAGAAACCCATCCTACGCGTTT
>JAHEML010000911.1 GCA_024643705.1 Caldilineaceae bacterium
TTCTTACGGCGTCAATGCATCGACATCTTCCACCGGCGGGCGCGCTGTCAACGGGTACAGCTCGGCCACAACCGGCACGACTTACGGTGTGTATGGCACAAACAGTTCGACCAGTTCCAGTGGTGCCGGCGTGCGCGGCGACAGCCCCTATGTGGGTGTCTGGGGCAACGGAGACCGCTATGGTGTCTATGGTCGTGCAAACAACACCTCTAGCGCCTACGGTGTCTTCGGTTCGGCCTCTTCCGGAGCCTACGCCGGGTACTTTTCGGGAGACGTTAATGTTTCTGGTTCTTTATCCAAGGGTGGGGGTTCCTTCAAAATAGACCACCCACTGGACCCCGAAAACAAATATCTCTACCACTCCTTTGTGGAAAGCCCGGACATGATGAATGTCTACAACGGCAATCTGGTGCTGGACGAATCGGGCAGTGGCTGGGTGGACTTGCCCTCTTATTTCCAGGCCCTCAACCGGGACTTCCGCTATCAATTGACGGCTATCGGCGGGCCTGGGCCAAACCTATACATCGCCCAAGGTGTAGACAACAACCGCTTCCAGATTGCTGGCGGCTCCGCCGGGTTGCAGGTCTCGTGGCAGGTAACGGGCATTCGTCAGGATGCGTTTGCCAATGCCAATCGCATCCAGGTGGAGGTAGACAAACCAGAAAGTGAACGAGGGACCCTGCTTTACCCAGAGGCGGCAGGACGGGATCGCAGCCAGGGGCTGGATTATCGGCGAGAGTCGGCATTGAACGATCCGGGCGCGCAGCAGCCGCCGACCCCCTCACAGGAAAAAGAGCCGGTTCTGGCACAGCCTCAGGGCCAGAGCAACTAAATTAATTCCTGAGATGACTTGAGCAAGAAGTTCGACTTCTTCCGAGAGGTCGAACTTCGGAACCAGGACATGATATACAGACGGTGACTCACCGGCACAAAGCCGACGAACAGGCAAGACATCCGTACTTGTGATCAACGCACACACTCAACAGCACACATTCAACAGTACGCAACAGGTCAGCATCACGGGGACTTGAACAATGCACTTTCGCCACACTCTGCGGTTTGCTCTACTATTGGGAATCCTATTATTGGTTGCTGGGGTCGCACTCGCCCAGGTTTCTACCAACTTCGATCTAAGTTGGTGGGGGACGGGCAGTGGCGGCGCGCGCCAATCCGCCAATTACCGGGTAGACGACTCGCTGGGGCAGATCGCCAGCGTGGCAAATAGCAGCAATTTTCTGGCGGAGAGTGGCTTTTCCGCCGGTGCCGCTACGCCAACACCCAAGCCCACCAACACACCCACCAAAACCAGCACGCCCACCCAGACCAATACGCCCCCAACCCCGGTTGCCACAGCAACCAAAACCGCTACCCCAACCCGCACATCAACACCGACAACTGTTCCGGTTGCAGGCGATTCCTTCGAGGCAGACAACCTGTGTACTCAGGCCAACAGCATTGGTGTGGGCCTGGCTACCCAGAGCCACACCTTCCATCTCGGCAACGACGTGGACTGGGTACGCTTTACAGCTCAAGCCAACAAGACTTACATTATCCACGTGGAAAACATTGGAGAGAAAGCCGATGCGGTGCTCTTCCTGCACGACACTTGTGCCAGCGATCCGGCCACATCCGGCAACAACGCATTCGGGTCGTCGGTGAGCCTGGAGTGGGATTCCACGAAAAATGGCGACTACTTCATTCGTCTGCAGCAGTTTGACGGCACGCTCTTTGGGGCAAAAGCCAATTACACAATTTCTGTTGCCGTCGACAACGTGCCACCATCGGCCCCCACCAACCCCCGTTGCATCTCCATCGACGCCACAACCGTTGGCTTGCAGTGGAAGAAAAGCCCAGAACGGGATGTGCGCAAATATCGGATCAGCTATGGCGTGGCCGGAGGGCCGAAGAGCAACGTGGACGACGTGGATGATCCCGAAACCACCTATTATCAGGTAGGCGGACTGACAACGGGCACAACATACGCATTTATCACCCGCGCCCTGGACTTTTCCGGCAACCAAAGTTCGGCCTCTGGCGAGGTTGAATGTCTGGTCCAAGCCCCGGCAGATACAACCCTGCCCAGCCTGGTGGTGCAACTGCCCACCAGCTCCAGCACCTACACCACCACCGCCTCCAAGCTCACCTTTACAGGCAACGCGAC
>JAHEML010000912.1 GCA_024643705.1 Caldilineaceae bacterium
AAGCCAGCCAACAACGCGGCCAGCAGCAGCACGGTCACACTTTTGTGCAGGGCGTGGCGCAAGGTACGTTTTTGTGAGAACTGATGTTCAAAAAGCGGCATATGAAACATGATTTTCTCCGAATATTAATGGCTATCAGATTCAAGCAAGAATGGTGCGGATGATCTATGTTGATGTGCCGATGAGCATGAATACATTGTCAACAAAATTTTTGTAGGCACGGTTTTTAACCGCACTGACAGAGATGCTCTGTTCCTTGTAGCAGTTCAACAAGGAGCAGTCAGACAAGAGGTCCTCATCCAGAATATTGGTGGCGACAATGAAGCGGCCAAGCCACTGACGTGCGTCCTCGATAACAGTCTCTTTGATGGTGAGTTGACCATTCACCTGCCAACCTACAGTCCGAGCCACGGCATCTTTGGAGGGGCGGCCGGGTTTGGCATATTTCTTGACGGATGTTATCTGAGCCAGGGGCGTATGCCAGGGCAGGCATTGCGCCAAATGAGTCAAAGCAGCCTGGGCATCAGCTTTGCGTGGGAAGCTCTTGCGTTGCAAAGCGAGCCATTCCTTCTCGGCCTTCTGCCCGGTCTGGGCCACTCGTTTGTCCAGCCCTTTGCTTTCCCGTGCGTAGGCTTGTTGGGAATAAATGAGCAGCCACCGTTGACGAATCCCCGCATAGGTATTGCCCAAGGGGAAGATGCGGTAGCAGTCGCCTATATCTTCCATGTATTCCGTGCTGACTGCTTCGATGACTCGTTTTGCTTCGCTAATCGTTTCCGGCACCCGGGTCATCCAGGAGGTGTCTGCCAAGTGGTCAAGTTTTCCAGACTGTATCCAGCACTGTCCATGATAAGCCTGGGAGCTCTCTCCCCCTCTAACTGCTTGGTATATGCCTGTACGCTCTCTCGAAAGCTCTCTTTATCGCTGCTGTTGCCATCCAGCACTTCCAGCCACAAAGGTAAGGCCGATGCCTGACTGGTGATGAGCGTCACCACTTGCTTTAGATCGGGTCGCTGTGCTTTGGAATAACCGTGCCGAATCTCGACTGCTCCCATCGCCTTCACCGACCTTTGGGCCTATGCCGAGTCATATGCCCCATGCCAGTTACAATCCCCAGATGATCGTTCCGCTTTGTTTCGTATTCATATGCTTTCGGGTCCATTCCCTAAGCATGCCGAAACTCCTTCCTTCCCGCCTCTTTTGCCTACACTCATACTTACTTTTACCGCCCATTTTTCACTGCGGAATGTGGGGAATGAGTTGATCAGCATATTCATTACCAGCATCAACACCCTGCGCAACCAAAAGAACTAACACCCGAAAATCAGCGTTCCCCCCTTCTTCGTTCCCCGCTCCTTCGCTCTCCCGTTCTTACGATTGAAAAACCGTCACGCCCAAATCACGGTATTTCTGCCGCTCTTCGGGTTTGGTTCCTGTGCCCATGGCAATGCGAACACCCGTGCCGGCTAGCTGATCGCGCACGCTTGCCATGCATTCTTCCACCGTGCGCAACGGATAGTTGGGGTGCAGCTCCATGCTGAATTGGAGATCGTTTGGCCCAAAAGTGACGTGGGTGATCCCGGGCCGGAGCAGACGCCCGATGTTTGTCACTGTCTGTACAGATTCGATCTGAATACTCAAAATCACTGTGCTATTCCACCAGGCCGCATACTCCAGCCGATCCCTGGGGGCTTCGTTCGAGCGCACGCCCAGCCGATTGCCACCACCCCAGCTACGCCGCCCCATAGGGCCGTAGTAGGCGTAGTCGATGGCGTCGTCCACGCTGTACTGTTCCATCACCTCTGGCACAAGACAACCCGTTGGCCCCAGATCGAAGAAACGGCCCACTTTGTGTGCGTCCCGGGTGTGGGGGATGCGCAGTTGCACGGGAATACCCAGTTCTTCGGCTGCGCCCGTAAAGGCCACCAGCAGGTGGTCGCTGTAGGCCGAGTGTTGAGAATCCAGCCAGATAAAGTCGCAGTTGGCTGTGGCCCAAATCTCGGCCAGTTCGTCCTTGCTCCACTCGATATTGGAACGCAGAGCCACCACTTCCTCGCCTGCTACAATTCGTTCCCGCAAATTTTTCGTTGTCATCGGTTGCATTTCCTTGTCTGAAGGGGTTGAAGATTTGGTAAAAATAGAACACAAAAGGGCAACGG
>JAHEML010000147.1 GCA_024643705.1 Caldilineaceae bacterium
GGCGGCGTTCGGCACGCACTTGCCAGGTTCGATAAAGTTGAGTGAGTGCCGCCATACCACAAAGAAAATAGATCCATGGGGCGGCATCGGCAATGTATTGGATCAGAAATCCCATCAGTCTTCACCCATCCCCCCGCTACTCGCTCTTGCAGGCAACCGGCACTCTTGCCAAATGCTGGACTCTAGTCTACCGTAGCAAGATCATTCCAGCAAAAAGATGTTCGCCAACCCAGCAACATGGGTTGAACTTCTGCCCAGCATCGACTATGATCGGGCACAGTTTGCACTCTTTGTATGCACCCGAATTGTATACAACCAAACTCCTATGCACCCCAACCACCATCTGTGAAAGGATACCATCATGAATTTCGATTTCACCTTCCGCTCTCGCCGGAGCAATGTGTTGGCTCGACAGGGGATGGTCGCCACCAGCCAACCGTTGGCCGCCCAGGCTGGGTTGACCATGTTGCAGGCGGGTGGCAACGCGGCGGATGCAGCCATCGCCACCGCTGCCATGCTCAACGTGGTGGAACCAACCAGCACCGGCATTGGCGGCGATTGCTTCGCCCTCTACTGGGACGCCAAAACCAAAACAGTCACCGCCCTGAATGGGTCAGGCAGAGCCGCCGCCGCTGCTTCTATCGACGAGTTACGCAGCTTGGGCTACGACAGGATGCCCACCTTTACCGGCCATTCCGTCAGCATTCCTGGCACCGTGGCCGGCTGGAGCGATCTACTGGAGCGCCACGGACGCATGACCCTGGCCGATGTATTGCAGCCAGCCATCCGCACCGCCGAAGAAGGCTACCCGGTAACCGAGTGGATTGCCAACGGCTGGGCCACCCAAGCCCAGAAACTTCTGCGCGCGCCCGGTTGGCAGAGCAACGATCTGGACAATGGGCCGGAGCAGGAGAGCGGCCACGAGTTACTGATCGACGGGCGTGGGCCACGCGCGGGCGAGATCATGCGCATTCCCACCTTGGGTGCGACCATGCGCTCGATCGCTGCGGACGGCAAAGCGGCCATCTACCAGGGCGAATTTGCCCGCAAGATCAGCGCCCATGTCCAGCGCTATGGGGGTTGGATCACCCAAGAAGATATGGCCGCCCACACATCCACCTGGGACGAGCCAATCGTGGCCGATCTGGGCGGCGTGCGGCTCTACGAATGTCCTCCCAATGGACAGGGTCTGGCGGCCATCATCGCCGTCAATCTGGCTGCTGGGTTTGATCTGGCCGAGATGAGCGCGGCCGACCGGCTGCACACCCTGGTGGAGTGTATGCGCTTGGGTTTCGCCGATGCCCAGCAATGGGTCTGCGATCCGCGTGTGGTAAAGATTCCCCTGGCTGGGCTGGCGAGCAAAGCCTATGCCGAGCAGCGTCGCCCCGCCATCGATCCCCGGCGCGCTGCCCAGGAAGTTGCCTACGGATACCCCATGGCCGGGTCTGATACCGTCTACCTGTCCACCGCGGATGGCGAAGGCAACGCGTGCAGCTTTATCAACAGCCTCTATCAAGGCACAGGCAGCGGGTTGGTTGTGCCAGGCACAGGGGTTAGCCTGCAAAACCGGGCAGCCCTCTTTGTGCTGGACCCCGAACACCCCAACGCGCTCGCGCCCAACAAACGCCCCTACCAGACAATCATCCCCGCCATGACAACCCGGGATGGCGAACTGCACGCCTCTTTTGGGGTGATGGGTGGCTACATGCAGCCCCAGGGTCACCTGCAAATGGTGGTGAACATGGCCGCATTGGGCATGACGCCCCAACAGGCGTTGGATATGCCCCGCTGGGCGCTTTCTGGCCCCCATGCGGGCTTAGGCGCGCAGGAGAGCGGCGGGCTGTTGATGATCGAAGATGGGTGGGACTTTGGGGTAATGGCCGAGCTAAACCGGCGTGGTCATCGGGTTGCCCCTATCTCTGGTTCTGGCCGGGCTAACTTCGGCGGTGGACAGATTATTCTGCGCGATCCAGAGACGGGCGTGCTGATCGGCGGCAGCGATCCCCGCAAGGATGGGGCCGCTGTGGGCTGGTAGCCATCCCCATCCCCATGCCCATCCACGAGCAGAGCTGGCAGGTCTGCATACCGGCCAGCTCTGCTCGTAGGCATATCCAAACCATGTTGATTCTGTGTGTGGATTTGTCGGTTTGAGCCTATATGCGATACTGTGTCAGTGGCACTCCACCCTACGATCACTGCCTGTCAGATGTTGATTGCCTGCCAGATGGTCAGTGCCCGCCAGATGATCAGTGCCTGCCAGCGACAATTCAATCCATACTCTGCGAAACGAACCTATGCGCGCCTCCACGACTCCGACACCCGCCCCCCAGAATTCCTCGCCGAAGGGAGATTTTCGCCCCTTCGCCGAAAAAATGGCAGAGGCGGGACTTCCTGATACCCTGATCCGTAGCTTCCACTTCTACTACGATCAGCTATGCCAGGGCGCGACCGGCTACATCTATCAGGATCAAGCCCTGCCTGTGAAGGGGTTGCCCCAGGCAGATGATCTGGATGGGTATGGTGAACAGGGTGTCGCGGCACTGGACAAACTGGTGGTGATCAAACTCAACGGCGGGTTGGGCACTTCCATGGGGATGGCTGGCCCCAAGTCTCTGCTGCATGTGAAAAACGGGCTGACCTTTATGGATATCATCGCCCAGCAGATCTTGGCCCTGCGCGCTGCACACCGGGTACGCATTCCCCTGCTGTTAATGAATAGTTTCAGCACCCGCAGCGATTCTCTGGCCGCGCTGGACGCCTATCCCACCTTGCCCCAATCTCTACCTCTGGACTTTCTGCAACACAAAGTGCCCAAGATCGATCAAGCGAGCCTGGCCCCGGTGGACTGGCCCGATGACCCGGAAAAAGAGTGGTGCCCCCCCGGCCACGGCGACCTATACCTGGCTCTGCAAACCAGCGGCATCTTGCAATCGCTGTTGGCCCAGGGCTACGAATACGCTTTTGTGAGCAATGCGGACAATCTGGGGGCCATTGTAGACACGGATATTCTTGGCTATTGCGCGGCGAAAAAACTCCCCTTTTTGATGGAAGTGACCGAACGCACCAGCGCCGATCGCAAGGGCGGCCACCTGGCGCAAAACCCCGATGGGCGGCTCTTGCTGCGGGAGATCGCCCAATGTCCACCCGAAGAAATCGAGAGCTTTCAAGATGTCCAGCGGTTTCGGTTTTTCAATACGAACAATCTGTGGGTGCATCTGCCCACCTTGGCCGCAGTTTTGCACAAACACAACGGAGTCCTGCCCTTGCCGTTGATCCGTAACAGCAAACCGGTCGACCCGACCAAACCTGCTTCTCGGCCCGTCTATCAATTAGAGACGGCCATGGGTCTTGCTATCTCTATTTTTGCTGGAAGCCAGGCGGTTTCGGTTCCTCGCAACCGCTTTCGTCCAGTCAAAAAATGCAACGATCTCCTTGCTCTCTGGTCCGATGCTTACGTGCTTGCCGACAACTTTCGTGTGCGCCTGGACCCCCGACGTCACAGCGGCGCGGCCCCAGCTGGTGATCCCCTGGTTACTCTGGATGATACCTTTTATGGGTTGATCGACGACTTGACCGCGCGTTTCCCCCACGGCGCGCCATCCTTGGTGGGTTGTCGCTCGTTGACGGTCAACGGGGATATCTGTTTTGGCGATGGGGTGGTTGTGGTGGGCGATGCCACGGTTGACAACCGCAGCGGCGTGGCGCAAGAGATCGAAGACGGGGCGACGGTGACAGGCATCATAGAATTTGATTGATTCACACTTTTCTAAACGCAAAGAGACGAAAGGGCGAAGACGCAACGGGGAGCAGCTTATCCTCTGCATCTTTGCCCTTTTTGTTCTGTTTTTTGTAACGACCAAGCCAGTCACTGGATTTTCGCCACGAATTGCACGAACACCCACGAATTTGGCTCAATCATTCGTGAAATTCGTTGAATTCGTGGCAAAGGGTTGGTAGTTACTATTTTTCAGGACTGTGTTTGCCGGTCAGATCGACTACTCGGACGATGCCCGGCGGCGCATTACGTTCAGCAGCAGGGGCATGGCCCGCTGATAGAGCCGCCAAAGTACCGGTGTGGGCGACCAATCCCACGCACCGATCTGCTGCCGCAACTCTGCCCCAAAACCCTCCTTAAAGCGCCAGACCCCCTGCAAACCATCCTCTGGATCGTCCGGCGCTGTGGGCGCACCCCACCAATCGTAGACTGTACAATCCCGGCTTTGCGCCCAACGCATACCCTCCCATTGGAGCAGATAGTTGGGCATATCTCGCCGCCGGGCCTCGCCGCTGGCCCCATAGAAATACCAGGCTTGCTTGCCGTAGCGTAGCAAAAAGATACCCGCCACCGGCCCATTTTCCTCTGGGTGTTCGGCCAGTAAAAGCGCACCCCCCGCCGGATTGTTGACCCGTTTCTCGTCCTGATTCTCGGCTGCCAGATAGGCCCGCCAAATGTCTGCGTAGTAGCTGAAGGGGCGAATGAGAAAACCATCCCGCTGGCCGGTCTCGGCATACAGCCCATAAAAGGCCGCCAAATCGGATTCGTCGCCCAGACGTACAGTCAACCCCCGTCGCCCGGCCAAGCGCACATTGTAGCGCCACTTGCTTTTGAACGATTCCATGAGCGCCTGATCGTCAAGCGCCTGCTCGTCACCAAACAACGGCGTGACGGCCGTATTTTTGAACTGTATCTGCTCCGGGCTGTAGCGCCAGCCCCGGGCACGCAACAGCGCCACCACCCGGCGACCCGTCAGGCTGGTCTCGTCCACGTCCGGGTCGATTTTGACAAAGAGCGAACCGGTGCGTCGGGCGCATTCTTCCACCGCGGCCAGTGTACGCTCGACGGCCACTTCGTCATCCCAATCCACCACCGGGCCTTTGGGCACATAGCCCACCCGCAAAGGGATTTTGGGTATGGGCTGCCGCCATAAATATTGGAAAGCGGCCAGGGGCGTGTCGTTGTCGCCTGGGAGCAGAAAGCGTTGGGCCTGCCACCCTGTCTGGGCTTTCAAACTACCCCATTCCCAGCTTTGCAAGACATGGGGGGCCGGCAAGTCGGCTAGAGCCGTCCGCCATTCCTGTGGGGATGCGACAACGGCTGGCGCGGGTTGGCGTGGTACTCTGCCCCCTGACGTGACATGCTCTTGGCGCGAGAGCAATGCCGCGGCTGTCTCTGTTGCCATCTGTCGGGGCGACCCACCGGCGGATTGGGCTGTTCGCAGCGCTACGCCACCCCGATAGAGTTGATAGAGTGGGCTGCTTAAGGGGCGATCCCATGCGCCCACCGTGCGCTCTACCATGCCGCCAAAACCCTGTTTGAAGCGAAAGACACCCCACAGATCGCCTGGGGGAAACGCGCCCATGTCCACAGGCATCTCGTCGGCAGAAACAGGCATGCCGTCTGCCATCCCCCTCGCCACCTGGCCGATCTCATCGGGGATGCCCCAAAAATCGTAGGTGAGCGCGCCTCGTTCTTTGGCCCAGCACATAGCCGCCCATTGGAGCGCGTGGTTGGGCATGCGGTTGCGCTCGGCATCGCTGCTGGCTCCCCATACATACCAGGCTCTTGTGCCGCACTGCATCACGACAATCGAGGCCAGTACCTGCCCCCCATACTCGGCGTAGAGATAGACCCCGTGGTGGGGGACGAGAAGATCGAAGGCGGCCCGGTAGTAGTCCATGCTGTGGACGGCAAAGCCGTCGCGCTCGCCGGTTGCATCCATCAAATGTTGAAAGTGGCGCAGATCGTCCCTATTCCCGGCGCGCACGGTTACTTCTTTGCGCTCGGCCAGCCGGATATTGTAGCGCCATTTACTCTTCATCCGGGCCAGAATCTCGTCTTGGCTGCCGCTGATGTCCAGGGTGATTGTGCTGCGGGGCTGAATTGTTTGGGGGCTGGGACGAAATCCGTAGCCGGCGAGGAGGGCGCGATTGGCGGGGGTGTCCAGCAGGTCCGGCTCGATTTTGACGAAGGCTGATCCTGCGCTGCGGGCGGCTGCGTCGATTTTCTGCAAAAGTGCGGTTGTGCTCTCCGCATCATGCCAGTTTACCAGGGGGCCGCGGGGAACGTAGGCCAGGCCCAGGCCCGCCATGCGTCGAAAAAGCAGCAGCGCGCCCGCCCGGATCTCCCCTGTTTGGTCGGTCAGTGTCACGGTCTTCTCCGACCATTCGAAGCGGCTCTTCAAAGTGCCCCAGGCGGATAGTTGCAAAAATGTCGTTTGCGGGTGGTTGGCGACAAAGGTGTCCCATTGTTTGCCTATGGGCGCTTGACCTGTGTGCGCTTGACCTGCGAGCGAATGACCTGTTGAAATCGCTTGGGCCGGGGTGTGGGCGGGGGTCTCTGGCATCAATCACCGTTCTCTTTCAAAAAATCTGGGCAAGGTTGACAAAATCATACCATCCGCGCTGCAAAACGGGGGAATGGCTGAGGCACAGGGGCAACGCTCAAACCGTCAACGTTGGAGAAAGCTGGGTATTTGACAGCCAATAGCGGGGTTGATATAGTCGATCTGAGTATCCGTGCAGGGATTTCTACTTGATGTTGCATGGCGCGTAAGCAGAATGGACGATTTGTGAAGTACTCTATCCGATTTCTTTCTTTGTTCTGTTCGGTTCTTGTTGCTGTGGGGTGTGTTTCCCTTGTCAACCCGCCAGCCCAAAACATGCCCCAAGAGGTCGTTGTCTTTGCCGCTGCCTCTCTTACCGAGGCGTTGACCGCGGCGGGTGAACGTTTTGGAGAGGCAGGCCCACAGCGCCCTCCACTCTTTAATTTTGCCGGTTCTCAGCAATTAGCCAATCAACTGGTTCAGGGCGCGCAGGCGGATATTTTTGTCAGCGCCGACCAGCGCCAAATGGACGAAGTGGTGCGCGCTGGTCTCATCGACCCAAGCGCTGTCTCCCTGTTTGCCTGCAACCGGCTTGTCGTGGTCACCAGCGGCCAGGCTGTCGATTCTCTTGCCAAACTGGCCGCGCCTGGTGTGAAGATCGTTGTCGGTGCAGATGTGGTTCCTGTAGGCGCGTACACCCAGAATTTTCTGGCTGCGGCTGCTGCGGATCCGCTTTATGGCGAGGGCTATCGTGCCGGGTTTCTGGCAAATGTGGTCTCCTACGAGCAGAGCGTGCGCGCCGTGCTGAGCAAAGTGCGCCTGGGCGAAGCCGACGCGGGGATCGTCTATGCCACCGACGCCCAATCTGTCGCCGACGTGGGTTTGTTGGAGATTCCAGCCCATCTGAACCAACTTGCCACCTACGAGATTGGCCCACTTCTGGGGGGACACTCCCCCGAACTGGCCCGACAATTCCTCGATTTCCTGCGCACGCCAGAGAGCCGCACCCTGTTGACCGAAGCGGGCTTTGTTCTCGATTGTGCCGTGCCCGGCCAACAGACTCGCCCCTGATGAATCAATCCACAGGCCGATCGACCACCGGCAAACAGCTCCATCCACAATCAGCCGCCGTGCGACCACCCATCGAAATCTGGCGTGGCATGGCTCTGCCTTTGCTGGTTTTTCTCTTGTTGCCCCTGGGTGCTCTGCTCTGGCGGGCAAATCTGACCCAACTGTGGGTGCATCTTACCGATCCGATTGCGGTTCAGGCCATCCGCCTCAGCGTGCAAACAACCACCATCAGTGCCTTCCTGGTCGTCTTGCTGGGCACGCCCGTGGCCTATCTGCTCGCCCGCCGGGAATTCCCTCTGCGCCGTCTGGTAGATACGCTGATCGATCTGCCCACGGTGCTGCCCCCCGCTGTGGCGGGGTTGGGCTTGCTGATGGTCTTTGGGCGGCGGGGATGGTTGGGTACGCCCCTGGAATTTTTTGGAA
>JAHEML010000913.1 GCA_024643705.1 Caldilineaceae bacterium
CCCAAAAGAGCGGCCAGCCTGTCTCTGCTGTGACCAATGTAACCATCTGGGGCAACCATAGCGCAACCCAATACCCCGACGCATTCCACGCCAGCATCGCCGGCCAACCCGCCGCCCAAGTGATCAACGACGACGCCTGGATCAAAGATGAGTTTATCCCCACAGTGCAAAAACGGGGCGCGGCCGTCATCGCTGCCCGCGGCTCCAGCTCGGCGGCCAGCGCGGCCAACGCAGCCATCAACCATGTTCAATCGTGGCATGGGGGCACAACCCCCGGCAACTGGGTGTCCATGGGCATCCCCAGCACAGGGGCCTACGGCTCACCCGCCGGTACGATTTTCAGCTATCCGGTTGAGATCAAGAATGGTGTTTGTCGAGTGGTAGAAGGGCTGGAATTGAGCGAATTTGATCAGGCAAAAATTCAGGCCACAGGCGACGAATTGCTCGAAGAACGCGCCGCTGTCGAGGATGTGCTCTAATCGTTTTGTAGCAATCGTTTCGTAGAGTTCTTCGCCAGCCAGCTTGTTCCATAATCTTGATCAAAAAGAGCCGACTCCACAAAGTCGGCTCTTTTGTACTTTGACTTCGAAAGCGCTTGATACATCGTAAGCCAAGTTTTTGTAGGTGCGGTTTTTAACCGCACAACTAGCAGAAACGCTCTCGATTCTCGTGAAAAGAATGGAGGCCTTATGCTTGCGCTGCTACAAGCAGCGCCTACGAAATTTCAAACAATTTGTTTACGGTGCACCTAATTTGAAAGCGCCCCAACGCTCTGCTGGGTCAACCCCATCAGCGTCAGATGGGTCCCAATCGCAGCGACCTCTTCCCCTGGGCCTTCCATGCCTTCTCCCACACCTTCTTCTGCGCCTGCTTCCACAGCGCGCCGTCGCCGGTAACGACCATCCGGCAACATTTCCCATCCCTGGCGTTGATCTTGCAGACAAATCTCTAAAACTGTCTGAAGTTGCTGCTGCAAATGTGGCTCTTCGATAGGCACAATCGCTTCCACCCGGTCCGATAGGTTGCGGCTCATCCAGTCTGCGCTGCCCATAAAGTAGCGGGGATCGCCGCCATTCTCGAAATAGAAGATGCGATGGTGCTCCAGGAATCGCCCGATCACGCTGTAGACCTGGATCGTTTCGCTGATGCCTGGCAACCCCGGACGCAGGCGGCAGTTGCCCCGGATAATCAACTGAATGGGCACACCGGCCTGGCTGGCTTCGTAGAGTTTGGCGACGATGGCTGGGTCATCCAGCGCGTTCATCTTTGCCACAATCCGGGCAGAACGACCAGCCAGCGCGTTGGCGCTCTCGGTTTCTATCATTTCGATAAAGTGCTGGCGCATATTCACCGGAGCCACAAGCAGTTTGCGGTAGTGATGCTGGCGGCTGTAGCCCGTGAGAAAATTGAAGAGGTCCATCAAGTCTGCGCCGATCTCCGGGCGGCAGGTGAAATAGCCAAAATCTGTGTATAGCCCAGCGGTCTTGGGGTTGTAATTGCCCGTGCCAATATGGGCATAAGCGTGGAGTTCATTCTCCTCCTCGCGCACAACCAGGGTTGTCTTGGTATGGGTTTTTAGCCCCACCAATCCATATGCCACGTGTACACCTGCATCCTCCAGGGTGCGCGCCCACTCGATGTTGCGTTCTTCGTCGAAACGGGCCTTTAACTCCACCAGAACAGCCACCTGTTTGCCCCGTTCCGCCGCCTGGATCAACGCCTTTACCACCGGCGAATCGGCACTGGTGCGGTAGAGGGTCTGCTTGATGGCGAGCACCTGAGGGTCTCTAGCCGCGGCCTCTACAAAAAGTTGTGTACTGGTTGCAAAGCTCTGGTAGGGGTGGTGGACCAGTACGTCCCCTTTGCGGATAATGGCAAAAATGTCGGCGGGCCGGGACTTTCGGCTCAAGCCGGACATGGCAGGGTGGGTCTGGGGTGTCCATGGCTCAAACTTCAGATGGGGTAGATTGACATCGGCCAACGGGAAGAGGTCTGCCAAACCAAGGGGGCCTTGGGTTGTGTACATATCCATCTGCTGTAGCCCCATCTCCTGGAGCAGCAGAGCGCGCACATGGTCGGGCATGGTGTCGTTCACCTCCACCCGCACAATCGGCGCAAAACGGCGCTCCCGCAATTCGTCGTTGATCATGTCCAATAG
>JAHEML010000914.1 GCA_024643705.1 Caldilineaceae bacterium
GATGGCCCACAACTTCGTTGAAGAGGTTGTTGGCGACACAGCAATGGTTGACAAGAAGGGTCACCCGTTCGCCGATGTGGGGTTTGGTTGCCGAGGTGGAAAGATCGACCCATCCGTGTTCCTCGTTCAGTTTCTCGATCTGAGCGTCTGGATACTCGAGAATCAGCCCGTAGCCGCTGGCCCCCCGGGCTGTGTCCGACGAGAGCGCTTTGCTGCCCGTGTCCAGCACGGCCCGATCATCGGTGGGGCGGCTGACCACCGTGGCGATCACGTGGAATGCGACTTCCTCCTGGCTCATCACCCCAGAGTTGACCATCGAACGATCCCCGTAGACATAGGTTCCCGCCCGATGTTCGGTTACCTCTTTGTGGGTGTGGGCCTGCCACACAGCAGGCGAACCACCTGCGCTCACTGTCTCTATGGGGATACCATCACTCGCCAACAGCCTGCGGGTTTCAGCCACAAAGCCATCGGTCTTCTCGTTGGATGGATAGGTCATCAGTCCGCCAAAATGGAGATGGGACGATTGGGCAATCAGGCGGGCCAGATCAGCGGCCTGATGAGGTGTCTGCACGCCACAACGTCCCAGCCCAGTGTCGAACTCGACCAGGACAGGCAGGGTCAATCCAGCTACTCTGGCCGCCTCAGCATATCCCCGAACTGTGACATCCGAGTCGCCTGTGACGCTGATGCGCACCCGCCGCGCCAGATGCATCAGCCGTTCTAGCTTTGCTGCACCCAATAGGTTGTAGGGCAAAAAGATGTCTTTGATGCCAGACCGGGCCATTACCTCGGCTTCGCCCAGCTTTTGGCAGGTGATCCCCACCGCACCCGCATCTACTTGCATGTGGGCGATTTCGGGGATTTTGTGAGTTTTGATGTGGGGGCGATTGGCGATGGAATGTTCGTTCAGGTAGACCTGAAGCCGGTTGATATTGGCCGATAGTTTATCCAGATCGACAACAGCGGCGGGGCTTTCCAGTTGATCAATGTGCATTCTATTTTCCTCGAAGATCAAAAAGACGTACATCGCGACGACCAAAGATAATTTGCCGGCTGCCGGCCACATGGGGGTCTTCGCATCCGTCGGCTTTGTCCGGCCATGCCAGCTTGCCTACCCGGCGCGCCCAGCGGAAGCTCGTTTCGACAGCATCGCTATACGAGGCACCGTTGAGCCAGCGCAGCAGAAAGAGGCTCAGGCTCGGCTCGGGGAAGTAGTTGATCCCAACGGCCCCGTTGACGGCATCGGCACCCAAAGACAACCATGTGGAGGCCAGGCTAGCGCCGTAACAATTGACGCCGTAGACAATGCCCAAGTCCAGGCTGGACGGCTCTTGGCGGTAAGCGGCCAGCAGAGAGGTGAAGAGGTGGTGATCGATGTAGGATTCGCCGCGGTAGGCCACAAGGCACTCTTGGTGGCCGTGTACCAGCAGCAGAAGGTCCACCCGGCACGTCTTGCTCAGATCGAAGAGAGCGGCGGCCATTTTTTCGTTGGTCACGTCGGCATCTTCCAAAACCACCACCCGATCATAGCGCCGGTATGCGCCGAGAATCCGTAACATCAGCTTGGCGTACTCTTCGGTGACATAGTCAACGATTGCCATCGCCCACGTGGGGAGATTGAACCCACTGATGTAGCCAACATTTTCCAGCACAACCAGCAGGGCCGAGCCTTTGGCCGCGGCATTGTCGGGCCGGAAAGCTGTCGAAGAGGCCGTTGTAGATCAATTTGGAGAGAAATTTGGATAGGTGGAACGTTGGTGCGTGTGGTGCATAGTCATCAATCTAGTATTGAAAACGCCCGGTGGCATCGATAACCCGGATACGGAAATTTTCTACCAAAGGACGCAACCCATCGATCAGCCCCGCCCATTCGTCCGAATGGAGCAACCGGGTTGCCGCGGCTTCGCTTTCCAGCACACCGCCGCCCATAATTTGGGGCGCATTTCCCCACAAAGTATACCAGGCGTCGGTGATGCGCAGGCCCATTTGAGACATGCCTGGCCCCAGGGTTTGCATGACATAGCGCTGGCACTCCTCTTCCCGTCCTTCTCGCATATCATAACTGATCAGGACTTTTACCATCTCTTGCCTCTCTCAATCATTCGGTTCAATACGTCTGCATATCTATTGTCAGTATATCACATGTCAG
>JAHEML010000915.1 GCA_024643705.1 Caldilineaceae bacterium
AATCCCCGTCGGCTGGACTGGCGACGGCTATCCTCGGCACGCTCTAAAATGGAGCGCACCTGATTTAGATTGTATTCGGCGCGGCCAAGGCGGTAGGGTTCGCTAAGAATAATCTCACGGGCCTCGCTGAGGAGAGAGAGCGCGTGTCCAGTGATCTCGCGGCGGGCTGCCAATACGCGGTTGACTTCGCTGTAGAGGCGACCGATTTCATCGTCCAGGAAGCGGATCTGCTCGGCAGTGAGCGAGACCGGCGGGACGGCTGGTGCAGGCACTTTGCCGATGGCGGGAGCAGGACGGGCGAGAATTGAATTTTGTGTTGGATCGGGCAACGAGTGGATGGGTTGGCGCAAAAAGCGAGAAGGTTGGCTCGAGCCCAACAAAGCACTCTGGGATGCACGCTGGGGTAGCTGGTTCGCAAGAGTATCTGATGAAAACGGTGCTACGCCACCATTCACTGATTGTCGGTCTGGGTTAATCGTGGGCAATTCTGGGTTTGGAAAAACTTGAATCCGGGCGGGGTCCACATCCAGAAGATTGTTGATTTCGGAATGAAGCAAACCCATTCTGTCCACGTGGTTGATAGGGGTATTGGGCTGTTGGGGCGGCTGTACTGGGGTCGCGGTCAACTGGGCGGGGCTGGGTATATCGCTATACGTTTGTGGGTTGGCTCCGGGCTTGGCGCGTTCGGTCCACTGTTCCCGCAGGGGATCGTGATCGGCGGCATGGGACGATGCCGCCCCAGCATCACCCTCGTCAAGTAGGTACTCCGCTTGTTCCTGCCAAGCCCGAATACGGTCTTGCGGAACGTCAGTCACATGAAAATCGAAAATTGTCTCTGTTGGCGAAGAGGACAATGTAATTCAACTCCCCAAATCACAATTTGTGTACTGTTTTCTGTGTAGTGTCGATAAGTTTGCCGTGCCGCTGCAGTACGGTGCTGTCGGTGTCGATTGGGTGTACCGTTGGGCACAAAAACCTACATGCCTATCATACCATAGGGGGCGCGGGATGCCTATTGGTTTTGGAGATTCAATAGGTGTCTTGCCCCGTTACCAGGCGCGGTCATCCAAACCAATCGATTCGCGCGCGTGCCCAACATTCCCTCACATCAGTGATCCCACGATTGACCAGCCCACAAAGCAAAAAGAAGTTGAGTGAGGGAGAGCACACCTCTATTTGACAGAGCAGGTGATCCCAGCGTATAATTTTTGCTTGTGGGTAAGGTATTTACCATCCCAAGAGGGATGTTGACCTCTATTGTTGCGAGGAGCAGAGTCGAAATGGTTAAACGAACATGGCAGCCCAAAACCCGCCGCCGCCTGCGGGTACATGGTTTTCGCAAGCGGATGTTGCGACCAGGGGGCCAGAATGTATTGAAGCGGCGTCGGCTACGTGGCCGCAAAAGTCTTTCTGTCAGTCTTTCTGTCCGCAAGTCTGTCGGCTAGCGGGTTGAAGGCAGCGCAGCTATCGTTGTGTGATCCAGAGTGAAGCGTCTTTATCATGTGCGCGAAAATGAGCGATTCCAGGCGATCCGTCGCCAGGGTCGCTCTTATAGCAACCAATTGCTGGTTCTCTGCGTATTGCCCAATAGTTTGCCATACAGTCGCCACGGCTTTTCTATCAGCCGCCGTATTGGCAATGCAGTGCAACGCAACAAAATCCGTCGCCGTGCCAGCGAGTCGTTGCGCTTGAGAATGGACGAGATTTTGCCGGGGTGGGACTTGGTGTGGATTGCCCGAAAGCCTATCCAGAGCGCAAAATATGCCGAGATTGATGCCGCCTGCGCCCGCCTGCTACGGCGGGCGTCTTTGTTGCTTGGGGATGTATCACACGATCCGGCTTCCATCTCCGGTTCCAAGCCGTCTGATGGGCAAGACATAGTGGAAGCCCCATAAGTTTCAGGAGGTAGTGGCGTGGGCTGGGCCGTGTTGGGTATGATCCGTTTCTATCAACGTTTCCTCTCCCCATTGATGGGCAGCAACTGTCGCTATCTTCCTACTTGCTCCCACTACACCTACGAAGCCATCGAAAAATATGGTGTTGCGAAGGGGGGCTGGATGGGGCTTCGGCGTATTTCCCGCTGCCATCCCTGGCACCCAGGCGGGTATGATCCTGTCCCTTGATTATTGCGAACGCATCTCTGAACAATTT
>JAHEML010000916.1 GCA_024643705.1 Caldilineaceae bacterium
CCCCAGGCCACCAAATGGGCAAAGAGGGCAATTTTGTCGGTGTCGGGGTGGACAGTGGCATAGACATTCGTCTGAGCAAAGGCCCGGTTGAAAATATCCGCGTAGCCAACAACCTCGCCTTTGGGTGTCTCCGCCACAATGGCACCGTCATCCAGGTCCAGCCCGATCCAATCCCGGCGCAACTCCTCGACAGTCATCGACGGCTCATCGCCAAGCGCCATCTCGTGGGTGTTCATCAACGCCACAATCGCGGCTGCGTCATCCTGCCGGGGCGGGCGCAAGGTGTATTCTATTGCCATGTCAACTTCCGTCGCCATCCGTGACAATCCTTCCCATCCATGCAAATCCATGAGGTTCCCGATAGGTGTTGTATCCGCGTGCATCCACCTAATCAGTATCATCCGCGTTCAAACTACTCCCAAGGGCAAGCCCTGCTTTTTGTCGATCATCCAGCGGCTGACCAGGTTGGAGGCCAGATGCAGCCCCAGTCGATAAGGGTCGCGGCAATTGGCCTGAAAGTCCAACCCCCGGCTGGCGATGGAACGCAGGCTGTGAAACTGCTTGCGGATGCGGTAGCAGCCCGCCGTCAGCTCCGCCGCGCTCATCCCCTTGGGATGAAAAACCGCATCGCCGTAGCGAAAACCGGGGTCCAGCCACCAGCGATCGTAGAGCAGCCGCCCCTCCTGTTCCAGCCGACTGTAAAGGGCCGCGCCGGGCATAGGTGTCAGCGGGTTGAAATTGGCAGTGTAGAGCTTGCTGCGTTCGGCAAATTCCAGAGTGCGGTCGAACGAATCGGGTGTGTCATCGTCGTAGCCGAAGACAAAAGAGCCGTAGAGCATGATACCGTGATCCTGGAAAATTTGCACAGAGGTCGAATAGTCATTGTGCTTGATATTCCAGTGCTTCTTCATCTGGCGCAGACTTTTTTCGTTCAGCGACTCGAAGCCCACCACAGCCGTCGTGCAGCCGCTCTTCTCCAGCAACGCCATCAATTCCCGATCATGGGCCACGTCCACGCTGATCTGGCACGACCAGCGAATGTTGAGAGGAATCAACGCGGCGAAGAGTTCCTTGGCCCTGGGCACATCCACAAAAATGTTGTCGTCCACCAAAAAGATGTGCTTTTTACCCGTGGCCTCGATCTCGGCCACCACATCGGCCACCGGGCGCTGTCGCAGATCGGTGCCGTAAAAGGCGTGGATCGAGCAAAATTCGCAGGCAAAGCGACAACCTCGCCCGTATTGCACCAGCGCGGCCGGCGCATACTTTTTGCCCTGAAAGATTGAGCGATCCGGGCGCAGATCGGCCAGAGGTGGGAAACCCTCGTCCCGGTATATCCGCTGCAACTGGCCCTGACGAGCATCCTCCACCACCTGGGACCAGAGCGCGTCGGCATCGCCTACCACTACTCCATCAGCGAATCGCAGAGCCTCTTCCGGCAAGAAGGTGGGGTGATAGCCGCCCATCACCACAGGTACACCCCGTTTGCGATATTCGGCAGCAACCTGATACGCCCGGCGTGCGGTGTACGTCTCCACCGTCAGCGCCACCAGATCCGTTGGCTCGTCGAAGGGGGTGTCTTCCAGCCGGTCATCGTAGAGCACAGTTTCCACGTCCGGTGGGGTCAGTCCGGCCAGAATGGCGAAAACCAGAGGTTCCATGGCGTCGCGGCCACGCACAGGGAGCATATTGGGGCGGATGAAGGTGATTTTCATGGGTGTTTGGGGATGGGAGTTTCGAGATAGGAGATTAGAGATAAGAAATAGCGTCGCAGCACCAATCTCCTATCTCCTATCCCAAAACTCCTACCTCTTCCCTCATTGAATACGCCAATCGCAGGTGTAATACTTGTGCAGATTGTGCGCGTAAAAACGATAGCCCAGGTTGCCAGCCAGAGCCAAGGGCAAGAGAATGCGCGATCCAAGCAGCCGTTTGGCAATGGAGCGATAGCTATATGTCTTTTTCCAGGCCCATTCTGTGCCCCGCAGCAGGGCATCGGGGGTTAGCTTGGCGGGCTGATAGACCACATGCTGGCCGTCGTAGAGGCTCCAATCCTCGCTGAGAATACGCCCCTGCTCTTTGAGTCTGCTGAAGAGAGGCGTGCCCGGAAAGGGTGTCAGCACGGCATAGCGGGGCAGATCGATGTTG
>JAHEML010000148.1 GCA_024643705.1 Caldilineaceae bacterium
TGAGAAATGCCATAGTTGGCGGGTTGCGCTGGGCGCTGAAAATCCCGTCGGAGTCATCCTGGGCAGTCTGCACGCCATCGCTGACAATCACTCGCATCAGCCCCTGCTCGGTGCCCACCAGCAAGGAATGGGGAATCTCTACGCTGGTTGTGCCCGTAATGCCGGTTTGCAGCGTCTGCCAGCTTGCGCCGTTGTCTGGGCTGAAGAGAATGGCCGCGGTCAAGGGATCGCCGTCTTCGTCTGCCATCTGCCACGAGACGGTAACGCCGTTGAGTCCGATAGTTTCGCCCCCATTGGGGGTCAGGATCGTGGCTGTGGGTGGATGGGCGCTGACCGGGCGCGAGGCCAGCAGCGCGTCACCCCGGCGCAGTTCGATGGTACGTGTACCCGCCGCCGCTGGGATCACCAGATTGACGAAGCCGACACCGTCGTAGGATGTGTCTTCGCTTGCGTAGAGTGTGGGTGTGAAGGGATGAGAAGCCAGGATTGTGCCGCCGCTGTCCCGCAGTTGCAGGGCATATGTGCCGGGTTCGGGCAGGGATTGGCTGGCCGCGGGCAAGGTGAGAATTTCGTCCAGGGTGGCGCTGTTGCCGTCCGGGGCGATCTGCCCTTGAATCAGCAGAAAATCACCCGCAGGGGCCATAGCCTGGGCCGCTGTCACTGCCAACCCTTCCTTTTGCATTTGGGCACGGATACCGTTGTAGGTGTAGTCCGAAGGCCATTGATTGTCACAATAGGACATCACATCTGTCCAGCTTGGGCCGCGGACGACCGGTTTGTGCAGGCCCACGTCAAAACCATAGTAGCGGTTGGGCGGAAAGGTGAGCCAGAAGTTACCTCCTAACCAGACGAATTGGTTGTAGCCACCGATGACCGCGTTGGCGTAGGGGTAGTTGGGATCGCTGCGGGAGTGGCCGCAACCTTTGTTGGTCTCGCTGACATAGCCCGCCGGCACAGGGTGGCCCCGCCCCCAGGTGTGGCCGATTTCGTGGCCCGCGTACCAGTCGCCGTAGTAGGTGCTACCCAGCTCCCATTCCCAGCCGCTGCCTATCCGCACCCCAGATGGGCCAGACGAGATATAGCCGCCGCCCAGACCGCGCATAAAGTCGCCGGAGGTGGCGGTAGCCAGGCCATAGTAGCGGTCTTGTGTCCGGAAATCCGGGTTGAAGGCTTTGTCGATGTTGCGGATCAGTTCGAGCCGCTGGTTGACTTTGGCCGCGTCCAGATCGTAGGTTGGGTTGCCTTTGGCGTCTTTGCCCGCGGTGTAGATGCTGGTTTCGGGCATGGTTGTTTCGCTGCGCTGGATAATCAACCCAGAGATGGGATAGGCCCGGCGCAGCCAGCTTTCGATCTCATCCATCTGGGTGGTGTTGGCTTTGTACCAAACCCCATTGCGGCTGTACACCACGTTGTAGAGCTTCAGGCGCATGACCGGCACGGTTTGCAAAGCCAGTAAGGGCGAACGGATGGCATTATCGTCATAATTGGTCTCGTTGGTGTCCCGCCACCAGAAGACAATACACCAGATGCCGCAGCCATTGTTTTGGATTTTGCTGGGGTTGACCTCGACTTCAACCTGAATGGTGGTGCTATTCAGCCAATCTGGCGGGACGAAGAAGTAGAGCGCATCGTTGAGTTGGCTTCGATCCGGGTTGGCGGCTGGAGCCAGCTTGCCGCCTGGATTGGATGGGTAGATGGGGTAACCCGTGCGTTTGTTGTTGACAATGTGCCACATTTCCGCGCTGATCAGCGGGCTGGTGTCACCAGCAGACCGGCGCACATAAGCCCGCACCCAGGCTGTCTTGCCCCGCACCAGGGGTACGGTATTGCTCAAATCCTGAATGCCCTGGGTGATCTCGATGGCATAGGCTGTGTAGTTGAGCGGATTGGGGACATTTGTTGGGGTCGGTGTCACAGTCGGTGTGGTTGTGGCGGTGGGCGTTTCTGTCGCGGTATTGGTCGGTGTGGCAGTAGCCGGGTTGAACACACCATCCACATCCACCGCGCCCATGTCGCAGATGTCGTTCGCCGGGCGCACATAGCCCCGCTGATCCGCTGCCGGGCAAGTGGCGTTATCTCCCGCGTCGATGGCACGACTATCGACGCCTGGTAGATGGGTGAGGGTTGGCCCGCCGTTGTCGGCCAGCGGGCCGAGGAGAGGATCAACCGCCTGAAGGTCCCCCGCCCCGGTGAGGTTGCAACTTTCGTCGTCGGACAGGTTATTGCCCAATGTCGCGTCGACCCGCAGATAGCTACAGTTGGCTCCACCCCCCAATGGGCTGGCAATAATACTATTGTGTATGGACGGCGAGAGAACGTTCTCCCCTTCGTCCTGGTAGAAATTAGCTCCATCTGGCGCGCTGTTGCCATAGACGGTCACATTCTGGAAGCTCTGGGAACCGTTGAGCGCGCCGACTTCCACGCCACCACCAAAGCCCCCCGCGCCGTTGCCGCTGACAGTTGTGTTGACAATGGTTGTGTCGCCATCGCCAAGTTGCAGCCCGCCCGCGCCACCGGTCACATTGTTGTTCGCAATGGTGGAATCTTCAACCAGCAGGCTGTTTTCTACGCCCTGCGAATAGATAGCTCCGCCATCGGTGGACGTGTTGTATTGAATGGTCGAACGGCGTACGGTCGTGCGCCCATCGTTGTAGATGCCGCCGCCATAATTGCCCACGCCCGCAGCGTCTGTCCCATTTTCAAGAATACGGCTATCCTCAACCGTGGCGTAGGCATCCAGAATCATCAATCCGCCGCCGCCTCGGGGTGCATAGTTTCCCTGTATGGTGCTGCCGGTGATCACAACGCCGCCCCCATAACTGAGAAGGCCGCCGCCATACTGGCCTGCACTGTTTCCAATCAACTGGCTGTTGGTGAGCGTAACGGCACCCTTCTCGTTGTAGATGCCACCGCCCCAGGCTGCATCGCCCTCGGCACGGCTGTTCGAGATTGTGCTGCCCTCCAGGATCAGGTCGCCATAGTTGGCGATGGCGCCACCGTGGCCCGACCAGTTTCCACTATCCAGAACGATATTCTGCAGGGTGAGATTGGCTCCGGGATTGACGATAAAGAGCTGACGAGCGCCCTCGCCCGATAGTGTGATCAGATTGGCCCCATCCAACACCACTGTATTTTGAATGACCATGGTGTTCGCGGCAATGGTCACTGGGTCGAGGCCACAGTTGAAGGTGACCGTACCGCCCGTTGTCAACGCTGCTTCTACCGCATTGCCATCGCAACTGGCGGCCGTCCCATCGCCGATCATAGCATCCGATGGCGAGGCAAGGAGCAAGCCTACCGAGAACAGAAGAATCGCAAAAACAACCACTAGCACATGCCAGGCACGAAATCGACGTAGCATACAAAAGCCCCCTTTGATTTTTGAATTAACCAAAAAATCACGAACTTTCACCCACCACAACTTGCCAACCAAGTCCATTTGCCCGCCGACGCAGCACAATGACCTCCGGCGCATCCTCGTCATCGTCCCATTCGATCAAGTGGCTGTCCGGATCCAAGCGGGCGGGCTGCGCGTCATCCGTCCAGACAATAGTCCAGCCTTCGACGATAGAAATTTGCAGATTTCGGCGGATTTTGCGGTGCATGTGGGTCAATGTACAACTCAAGACGTCGTGAATGAGTCGAAAATTACACAAATTGCCCCCTTGATTGGGCAACAATGGTCGGTCACTGTTCCACCCATCTGGTATACTGATCCGTATGCGATCACTATTGGCCTTTGGCCCTCTCCTACGGCAGATGCGCAAACGTGTGGGCATGACCCAAAGCGATCTGGCCGCGGCTGTGGGCTACAGCATTTCGACTATTTCCAGCTTGGAAAAAGAGAGGCGCCTGCCCGATGTGGCAACGGTTGCCGATAGTTTCGTTCCTGCCCTGGGCCTGCAAGACGAACCCCTGTTGGCTGCTTGTCTGGTGGAGCAGGCCGCCACAGCCAGGGGCCAAGCGCCACCCTCTGCTTTTTCATCCATTGCCCGCACTCAAATCAACCGCATCGGTCAGGATCGCTCTCGCCTGCCCATACCCTCCACGCCCCTGCTGGGCCGAGATGCAGAGGTCCGCACCCTGTGCAACCGGATGCTCGGCCACGGTGGGCGGCTGATGACCCTGCTCGGCCCACCGGGCATTGGCAAAAGCCGCCTGGCATTGGAGATAGCCACCCGCCTGCAAAGTGCGTGGCGCAACGGTGCCTACTTTGTCAGCCTGGCGGCCCTGGATGATCCGGCACTGCTTCCGGCTACCCTTTGTCGGGCCATTGGTATCCCAGTCGAGGGCACGAAATCGATGCCGCGACGGCTGGTCGGCCATCTGCGCCGCAAGGAACTATTATTGGTGCTGGATAATTTTGAGCAGATTATCCCGGCCCGCAGCCTGGTGGCTGATCTGCTGGCCGAATGTCCCGGTTTGCGGATCCTCGTCACCAGCCAAGAGCGGCTGCATCTGCGTATCGAGCAGCGGGTGCGGGTACAGCCCCTTGCCGGCTCGGCCGCGCTCAAGCTCTTTATCCAGCGGGCACAGATGGTTCGGGGGGACTTTTCCCCAACCGGGGAAGAGCAGACGATCCTTGCTGCCATTTGCCAACAGTTGGATTATCTGCCCCTGGCACTGGAACTGAGCGCGGCCCGGATGGACATGCTCTCGCCCCAACAACTGCTGGTCGATCTGGGCGAAAAACGGCTCGATCTCCTCCGGGACGGCCCAACCTATCTCCCACCCCACCAGCGCACCCTGGTCGCGGCCATCCAACGCAGCTATCGTCTGCTCTCGCCCGACGAGCAGCGGCTTTTTCGATGGCTGGGTGTCTTTGCCGCCTCGTTTAACGCAGAAGCGGTGGCAGCCCTGGGCGCCGACCCGGAGGAGCTGGCTTCGCTGGTGGCCCACAGTCTGCTCCAGGAAGAGCGCCACGACAGTGCAACCCGCTACCGTCTGCTCGAATCTCTGCGCCACTTTGCCGGTGACCAGTTGGCCCTTATGGGCGAAGCCGATGAGATCAAGCAGCGCCAGGTGGCCTGGTTGCTGGCATTGGCTGTCCGTGGGGATCAGTCCATTCGCACCGCAGAGGGTCCCCGCTGGCTGGCCCGGCTGGACGGCGAAATCGACAATCTGCGGGGTGGACTGGCCTGGGCTGTGCAGCATCAACCAGAAAGTGCTGTCGCCCTGGCGGGGACATTGCAGGAATTTTGGTACAGCCGCGGATATAACGATGAAGGGCAGATGTGGCTGAGCCGGGCGTTGTCATCTGCTTCTGCACCGTCGCCCGATCGGGTGCGCGCGCTCAATGCTCTGGGGCAGCTATTGGCACAACAGAGCGATCTGGACGCAGCCGAGGAGCGACTGGGCGAGGCGGCGGGGTTGGCACGTTCATTGGGGGATCAAACCGGGCTGGCGGAGAGTCTGCGCTTGGCTGGCTGGGTGGCCTATGATCGCCATGAACGAACCCGTGCGGATACACTGTTTCGGCAGAGTTTGGACATATTCCAGGCATTGGGCGATTCTCTGCATTCCGCCGATGTCTTGACATCTTTGGCCCATATGGATTTGCTCGATCCGTCGGCAGATCGCGCCCGCATTCGGGTGTGGCTGGACGAAAGCCTCGCGGTCTATCGGGCAGTCGGAGACATTCGGGGGCGCATATTTGCTTTGCACCAGCAGGGGCAGCTTGCCACCGGTGAAGAGGCGTATGCCCAGGCAGCCCATTACTACGACGAGGCTCTTACTTTGGCCCGCCCACTGGATCAAAAGCCCGAAATTGCCTGGGGGTTGGAATTGTTGGGTGAGGCCCATTGGCTGGCGGGCAATGCCGAGAGCGCCGAAGCCTGTTGGCGCGAGGCTCTCGGCTACTTTCTGGCATTGGGGAGTCGAGAAGCCATTGCCATCACCCAGCACCATTTGGGCCAGGCAGCCCGGCGACGCAACCAGCTGGATGAAGCCGCAACTCTCTACACCAAGAGTCTGCTCGAACACCGGGCCATGAACAACCAATATATGATCGCCCGTTGTTTGGCGGGGCTGGGGTCGGTGGCTTTGGCCCAGGGTGATAGGCTGACAGCTACCAAGCTCTTGCGCGAAGCCCAGGGGATGTTTGATATCCTTCCCCCATTTCTGGCCCCAGCAGATGCCGCCGAATTGGCCGCGCTGATGGCACAGATTGGGTGATGACGTACGGGTCGCCCCCTACGGATTCGCTAATGTCTGCACAATCGCGTTTACGTTGTAGCGCATAAAGGCCACGTAAGAGGGCGCGGGGCCGTCGGGGGCACTGAGCGAATCGGTGTAGATGGGCACAACCCGGATGCCCAAATCCTGGGCCAACTGCTCTGCCTGGCGTGGATTGACCGTGGAACCGACGAAGATCACACGCACATCTGCCGCCCGAATCTGATCCTGCAATTGGGCTAAATGTTGGGCCGAAGGCTCGGCCAGGCTGCTGGAGGAGGGGACGATCAACCCCACGACCTGAAAGCCATAATCGTGGGCGAAATAGGCCAGGGTATCGTGATCCGTCGCCAGCTTGCGCTCGGCCAAGGGTATTTGCGCGACGAGACTGTCCACTTCGGCTTTCAATGCCGACAACTCATCCCGGTAGACCTGGGCATTGGCCCCGTATTGGGCGGCGTGGGCTGGATCAACCAGAGACAAACTTTGCTCGATGGTACGGCTCCACTGCTCTACGGCCGCGATGCTCCACCATGTGTGGGGGTTGATTCCATCGTGCTGGTGCGCGTCTGCTTCTTCGTGTGCGCCTGTTTCTTCCCCAATTGCCAGGGTCGCTACTCCTGTATTGACGGCAACTGTTTTGCTGCGGGCATCGGATAAAATTGTATCCAGAGATTCTTCCAGCCCCAGCCCGTTGATAAGAATCAGATGGGCATCGTTGATGGCGCGCAGATCGTTCGGGGTGGCCTGATAGCCGTGGGGATCAGCTCCCGGCGGCAACAGGCCGATCAGGTCGATGGTGTCGCCACCGATACGCCGGGCCACATCGGCCACAAGGTTTGTCGTCGCTACTACCCGCAGCTTTTCGCCCACTGGCAGTTCCACAGCCGCCAACGCGGGCAGACTCTCGATGGCTGCGGGATGGGTTTTGTTGCTTACCGTGGCTGGGGACGAACAGGCTGCCAGCGAAAGCAGCAGAAAAAATAGAAAGAGTGAAACAGACTGCCATTTCATAAAATTTTCTCGCCGAGTAAAATGAAGAATTGGTCTGCACAAATAACGCCTCAACTCTCCATCCTAAGTTGGGGGTCGGCTTCTGTCAATTTGTAGGATGGTCGATCACCCCTGCCTGCTTGTTCGGCCCGCTGCCATGCGAGTGGTTATCACCCGTCAGTTTTGTTATACTGTGATCAGTTTTCGGTTTTTATCCAGTTCGTTTTCTATCTTCTCAATAAACTGGGGCCAGCCCAGAGCAGACCTGTCAGGTGCGCCAACGGAGAGGTTTTGTCAGCCAAATCAACTTTATTGGCGCACCTGACAGGTCTGTTCCCCTACATATTGAGAAAATACAGCGTCCTTCATTCATATAGTCACCATCCACATGTCTACCTCCGCAACCAATCTCACCATCGTCAACGTCGGTTACCGCTCCACCCACTTTTGGGTGATCAGTGTGGGCGCGTCCCGGCTGCTGGTAGACTTGGGCTGGCCGGGACGTTGGGGCGAGCTGGCGGCTAATCTACGCCGTATGGACATCCCCCTGTCCGAAATCCGCTATGGGCTGGCGACCCACTATCATATTGACCACGCAGGTGCTGC
>JAHEML010000917.1 GCA_024643705.1 Caldilineaceae bacterium
TGGGCACGCTGGGTACAATTGGCTGCTACAGCTTCCACGCCACCAAAAATCTGACCAGTGGCGAAGGGGGCGCGTTTCTCACAAACGATCCCATCTTGGCGCGACGGGCAGAAATGATCCGGGAGAAAGGAACAAACCGGGCGGCTTTTCTGCGGGGCGAGGTCGACAAATACACCTGGGTAGCAGCCGGTAGCAGCTATATCCTTTCGGACATTTTGGCCGCTTTGTTGGCCGTGCAATTGAGCCGCCGGGAGATGATATTGAGCCGACGCCAGGGTATTTGGCAGATGTACCAGCAAGCGCTTACACCACTGGCTGCCCAGGGGCAACTCTTTCTGGCCCAGAACCCACCCGAGGCACGCAGCAACCACCACATTTTTTACCTGCGTACCCGCACCGCCGACGAGCAGGAACGACTTCTTGCATCGCTCAAGGCCGCGGGTATTCCGGCTGCTTTTCATTATGTGCCTCTGCACACATCGCCCTTTGGCCGAACGCTCTCGCCACATCCGCCATCCTTGCCCGTGACGGAGCAAGCCGCGACCACATTGGTGCGCCTGCCCATCGGCGCGCATCTAAGCGGCCAACAGGCGGAGTATGTGATCAACGCTGTGTTGGATTTCTATACGAGCCAAAGGAGCTGAAGCCGGATGCATTTGGCGGAACTCCTTTTGACACCCATGACACGTACGCAGAATCACAAAATTTGTGTGAACCGTGCAATTTGTGGCAAAAACCGCCGAGAACCATAGGCCATGCGCATTCTTTTTGTTCATAACGGCCAGGAGCGCTTTGTACAGGACGACTTGCACCTTCTTGCCCAATCCCACACTGTCACCGATTGGTATCAACCCCGGCGTTGGTTCAACCCGGCTCGGCTGCTGAATCAGGTACGCAACCACGATTTGGTCTTCTGCTGGTTTGCCAGTTGGCACGCGATGGCCCCTGTGTTGCTGGCAAAGGCATTGGGCAAGCTGTCGGTTGTTGTGGTGGGTGGCTACGACACGGCCAATCTGCCCCAAGCCGACTATGGCGCACAGCGGGGGGGGGTGCCCCGCCTTGTCTCTCGCACAATTATCCGTTTGGCAACAAAGCTGATCGTCAATTCCCAGGCTGCCCGGAGCGAGGCCATTACTGACGCCGGCGCAGATCCAACCAAGATCAGTGTCATTTATCACGGTGTTCATCCTTTGCCATTAGGCCCGTTGGCGCGTGAACCCATTGTGCTGACTGTGGGCAATGTCTGGCGGGAGAATCTGCTGCGCAAGGGTCTGCTGCCCTTTGTGGGGGCCGCGGCCTATCTACCTGATGTGTGTTTTGTGCTGGTGGGCCGCTGGTGCGACGATAGCATCGAGGAATTGAAGGCCGCCGCTACGCCTAATGTGACATTTACCGGCTTTGTGTCGGACGACGAGCTGACCGCGTGGTATCAGAGGGCGTCGGTCTATGTACAGGCCAGCCTGCACGAGGGCTTTGGCCTGAGCGTGGCCGAAGCCATGAGCGCGGGGTGTGTGCCGGTAGTCAGCCGGGCGGGTGCCCTGCCTGAAGTGGTGGGGGCAGATTCCGTTTTCATTGATCCGACCAACCTGGACGAGATGGCGGCTGGCATTGCTCGCGGGCTGTCGTCCACAGGCCAAAAGAGAGGCGACTATCGCGAACGGATTGTGCAGAATTTCCTCTTGGAGAAACGCCAGGAAGCGTTGGAGCAACTGCTACAGGGTACAATGAGTGGAATTTTCCCGGAATCTTCTGTACGAAATTATTGAGTGGGACGTTCCCAACTGGGCGACGGCGTTGGATTTTTGGGCGCGCCATACGGCTCTGGATGTGGGTTCTGTTTCGGCGCTGGAGATCGGCAGCCGTAGCGGTGGCCTTTCATTGGCCCTGGCTCTTCAAGGCGCGCAGGTGGTCTGCACAGATACAACCGAGCCAACCCAGGCTGCACGTGGCAAACATGTCGCGCACCGGGTTACCGAGCGGATTACCTATGCCCAAGTGGATGCTCTGCACATCCCCTACACCAACAGCTTTGATGTTGTACTTTTCAAATCTGTTCTTGGGGGGATTGGCCGTCTTGATGGGCATGGAAGCAGAAGCGGGCGATCATGGAAATGTTTTCGGCCTTGAAGGCGGGGGGCGAACTCTG
>JAHEML010000918.1 GCA_024643705.1 Caldilineaceae bacterium
GGTGGGGTGCGGGAGTCTGTGATCGACGGTGAGACAGGGCTGCTGGCCGAACGTATCCCACCTCTCTTTGCTGCTGCCCTGGGCCGGCTGCTCTCGAACCAGCCATTGCGAGACAACTACGGCCAGGCGGGGCGGCAACGGGTGCTTGACTTTTGGACGTGGGATCACGCTGGCGAGCGCTTTTGGCGGGCTTTGCAGGATGCCGGTTTTGCCTGACATGAAAAATAGAACGCAGACGACACGGATCGGGCGGATGACCGCGGCGAAGACCAACCTTTATCAGCGTGCATCAGCGTCCCATTTTCATCGGAAGGCCCGTCGCCTGATGAATCCAGCCTGATGCACATCGTCTATGTCGAGGGTGGTTACCCCCATCCCCACGGTGGGGGCGGCGCGGGAACCTATGTGCAACTTGTGGGCCGTGAGCTGGTTCACCAGGGTCATCAGGTCACGGTAATTGCCTCTGCCTGTCCAGACTGTCCACTCGATACCATTGATCAAGGCGTGCGCGTGCTGCGTCCCGGCGGAAAGGGGGCGCTGCATTGGTATGCCAGCCGTCTGCCCTTGGTCAAGCCATTTGCCCTGGCTCTGCGCAGCCTGGAACAGGGCTGGATCATCTACCGGATGCTGGAACATCTCCACCGCCGCCAACCCATCCATGTGGTAGAGTTCACCGAAGGCGGCGACTTTTGGCACTCTTTGCGGGGCAATCTCCCTTTCATTTGCCATCTGCACGGTTCGCGCTATACGTCCTTGCACCAGGCGGGCAAACCGGTTGATTGGTCCGATTGGCTGGACCGTCGGCTGGGTCTGTGGGCCATTGCCCGGGCTGGCTGGGTGGTTTCCCCTTCCCAGGCCATGTTGGATGTAGTGCAAAGCGAGGCGGGCAAGGCATTTCGCCGCAGCGCAGTTATTCCCTATCCGCTTGACCCGCGCTTGCTGGAACCGCGCCTGCTCGAGGCGCCAACTGGGCGATCGCCCCAATCGGCTGATAACAAGGTTGTACTCTTCGCTGCCCGCAACGATCCAGTGAAAGGCGCTGATGTTTTGTTGAATGCCGTTCCTTTGGTGCGGCGGGTGCTGCCCCAAGCCGAGTTTCGTTTTTTTGGCTACCAACCTGCTCCGGGAGAAGTTTTGCCAGATGGTATGGTCTGTCATCCGTTTGTGCCAAAAGACGAGCTGTTTTCCCACTTCGGGCAAGCGGATGTGGTTGTGGTTCCATCCCGCTGGGATAACTCGCCCAACACAGTCTACGAAGCCATGGCCGCGGGCAAAGCTGTGGTTGCATCCAATGTGGGCGGTATTCCGGAGTTGGTGGTAGATTGGGAAACGGGTCACTTAACTCCCGCAGGTGACAGCAAGGCGTTGGCAAGCGCAATTATTGCAGTCCTTCTTAACCATGCTCGTGGGTGTAAGATGGGGCAATCGGGGCAAGAACGGATTCGGCAATTGGCGGGTGTGGAAGCCAATGTCACCCAACGATTGGCTATTTACCACAAAATAAACTCAGAAGCGGCTCAGAGCAGCTCAAAATAGCACGGCTCTATGCTTAGATCAGAATGAAACTGATAGTTTTGCTGTCATCACTTTCCGGGCAGCGGCCACTCAATATTGGTAACTATTCATGGCAAGCGCTGATTGAGAAGGCGACGCTTAAGAATGTGAGGGCTGTTTCCAGCCGTATCGAAATCAAGCCGGTCAGGACTACCAACCCTCGGCTGGCCTGAGTAGTTGTGATGTTTTTTGAAAGGTCGATCCATGTTCAGTTGTAATCGGGCTTCATTTTTATCGTTTCCTCGCTCACTTATCCCTACTTTTCGACCACAGACTTTGATCGCAAATTACAAAGCAACGTTCCTGCCAATCGTGGCGTGGTTTATCTTAGGTGCATACGATTTTTATAGTCAATTCGTCATATTTAGCCCCATGCGAATGGTGCTGTTGATTCTCCTTGCCGTGCTATTGCTCCCTTTGCCATATCTCAAGAAAGCGGACTGGGCGTTCGCATTTCTTAGCCAAGACAGGAAATGGGGTATCAGCTTGCTTGCTCTCTGCGCCCTGGCGGGCTATGCCCTGTTTGTGTCTCGCGAATTGCGTAGTGCAAACATGGGTGACAATGGTGTTTTCCAAACCGTGATCGAAAACT
>JAHEML010000149.1 GCA_024643705.1 Caldilineaceae bacterium
GGCGGGTATCGTCAAAAAGAGCGAAAGCATTTGGCCTACTTTTAACAGATGGTGACAGTTTGATTCTTCGTGATCAACGGCAAAAGGATCATTGCGTTGTCATCGTTGACGTCGTTGACGATATAGCCCGATGGCCTCGCTGACGGTGTATGCGGACAGTGTACAATGCCTGATGGCTTGTGCCATTATGCCTCGAATTCACATTTCGTGTGTCGCGCTGCACAGCCAAACCTGCACCCTCACAACAACAGGTTCTTTACAACATCGTGGTTCCTCACAACAGGGAGAGCAGACCACGGATCTCCAATCCATCCCCCACCACAACCGTGGCCCGTTCCACAAAGTCTGCCACCAGCGCGTCGGTGTAATAGACAGGCTCTTTCCCTGGCTCCTTGGTCTCATCGTCGAACCAGCGCAGAGTACGCTGCCGCCATCCGTCGATCTCGGCGGCATGGAGCAGGGGCGGAAAGTCCATGGCCACGGCTTTGGCTAACCCGTTCCACACATCCCGCCGCCAGGGAGCGTGATGGTAAAAGTTGAAATCCACCTGGTCTGTCTCCTGATAGTAGAGAGCGCGCCGTTCCTCTTGGCTCAGGTGCGGAGGGACAAGCTCACGGGTGGGGATGACGACACTTTCGATCCAGTATTGGTCGGTGAGAAGATGGGCGATGTACCCCGCGGTCAACCCAATCCGGGCTGGTGTAGATTCTTTGGCCGCGGCCAGAATCGGTTGCATACGGCTCCAGTCTGGATAGTCGTCGGGCAGGCCCAAATGGGTGACCTTTTTGTCGGCCCGTGTCCAGCCCTCGCGCATGTGGATGGCGTCTGGGGCCAGACTACCCAGCACAAATTCCGGCGAGAGCGGCTTCTGTTGTTGGGCATACAAGCCCACGGCAATCGCCAGGTGAACCATAGGAAGTGGCACGGTTTGTCCTTTCAGATGCAAAAAATTCAACGCGAAGGCGCAGAGAGGCAAAGACGCAAAGAACTGCCAGCTTTTCCTCCACGCCTCCGCTCTTTTGTGACTTTGCGTTAAAACTTTCCCCCTCAGCACAACCACCGACGCAGAGTAATGGGAACGAGAATATAGATTCTCAACGCAAAGGAACAAAGACGCAAGAAAATGCCTGCTTTTCTTTGCGTCTTTGCTCCTTTGCACCTCTGAGTTAAAGTTCTTCCATCTTCGCTATCAGTCTCCAAACAGCCGTTCGTAGTCGGCGTTGTACGAGACATCCCAGCCAGCGCCATCCGCGTAGGTCACGCTTAGCCCCGCACCAGCCTGCATACAGCCGCCGTCACCCCACCAGCGGTCGGGCCAGTCGCCCCAACTGGATGGGTTACAGCTACCCACGCCACCGGCCACATACCCCTCGCCGGTGAAGTTCTGTGCGCCATCCACTTGCTGATAGCGCAGGAAGAGATCACCCCGCACATCCACGGCACACAGCACACGCCCATAGACCGCCGGGCTGAGGATGCCACCGAAGTTCTCGCTGGGGCCGGCCAACTGCCAGTACCAGACCGCAATCTCTGCATCGGCCTGCAAGCTGAGCAGACAGCCGTTGCCGATGATGGGAATCTGCCCGGCGTAGACCCGCAGATAGAAGCCGGTCATATCGCCTACCAGTTCCCCCTGCAAATCGGCTTCGATCTCGGCCAGAGCGTCGGCGAAGTTGTTTTGCAGCACCGCGCTATCGGGGTTGACATGGCCGGCCAGCAGATCGCCGCCCACCAGAATCTCGCCGTTGCCAGCACCGAAGCTACCGTCGAAGCTCATGCCCAGATAGTTCATATCTTTGCCGATGCCCATGACAGCCGATCCATTATCAATCTTCACACCGCCGGACTCCAGCCCATACAGGGTCAACCCGCCCTCGAATTGGGGCTTGGTGGCGTTGACAATCAGGGTCGCGTCGAAGGAATCCAGCTTGTCGTTGAACTTGCTGCTCTGCACATTCTTGCCCACCAGCATAAAGTCGCCGTGACGTTCCACCGAAACCGTGATGCGATCCGCGTAGAAGAGTGGCGGCTCCGGCTCGTAGGCAGGGTTCTCTGGGATGGGCACAAACTGTTCGGGGTTCTGGTCCCGGCCTTTGATCTCCACTTGGGTGCTGAGATGGAAGCGAGTGACCTGGGTTTCCAGTCCTTCGCCTTCCATTTGCACCAGGCCGCGCAGACGGCGAATGTTCACGCCCCGGTCGGCCAACAGGCCCTGGGTGCGCCCGCCCACATTGTCCACATCCAGCAGATTATCCAGGTCTGCATCCGAGAGTTCGTCCAGAATGGTTGTCGTCTGCTCGTAGGGGAAGGCCCCGTGCAGATTCCACATGGTCTGATATTGCTGACTATAGACCGGCTTGGCCGTGCTGTTGATCGCCAGCTTGTCGGCCCAGTTTTCCATTTGCGGCGCAGTGGGCAAACCGATGCCCTGGGCTGCGGCGATGGCACGCAAGGGCGCAACCCCCGCGCTCAGCCCCAGATAGACGCCCGTGCCTGTGGGCGAGATAACCGTTCCCGTGTCCAGCTGCAGAATTTGCAACTTCGCCAGCTTGTCCGATACGCCGCCGCTTTCCAGAATCGGGTCGGGCACACCGGGGATGTCCAGGTAGTGGTCGGGCACGAAGCGGTAATCTTTGAAGCCCACGAAGAGACCACTCTGCTGGGCCGGGTTGTAGACATGCACCAGATGGTCGTAGTCGAAAGTGATGTTGACCCGGGCCAGCTTCACCCATTCCTTGCTTACCCGTGGCTGGGCGGCAAAGCCGGTGATTGTGGCATCCCAGGCCGCCATGACGATTGTGTCCACGTCTGGCGCGGCATCGATGATCACCGGGCCGAAGTAGGGGGCCACTGGCACGCCGGTCAGGCCGACAAAGCCGTCATTGTTCCAGGTGCCAGCAGATGGCGCAGGGATCGTGGTTGCATCCGCGGCCCACACCGGTGCTTGCGCCGAGCCGACATTGTACCAGTCGCTCAGCCGGAAGCGCTCCAGCAGGTAGGGGAAGCGTTGGAAACGATAGTCGGGGCGGTCATATTTCGGGCCGCTGCGTGGGTCGTCGTGGAAGTTGCCATCAGGATCAAAGGCCAATTCAGCGGGCAGCACTGCGTCGTTATCGCCCACAGTCAGGTGGGGCAAATCGTGAATGTCGCCCAGGAACCAGAGAATTGTCGGCTGGCCCAATGTCTGGCGGAACTCCGCGCTGGCAAAGCGGCTCTGCACTTCCCAGAAGTCCAGGGTGTGCTCCTGCTCGTCGTCGGGGATGCGCCCACCGCCGATGCAGGCGGCTTCCTCGTTGCCGGGATTGTTGAGATCGCCGGTCAGCCAAATGTCCACCAGATGCACGTCCACATCGCTGGGGAAGGGCAGATGAACAAAGCCCCGAATGTCGCTCTCCAGCAGTGCGTTGTCCAGAAAGTGCAGATCGAACCGTTCGGGCCGGAACTCGTAGCCGTGAACTTGCATCTCGGCGTCTGCGCTGTAGAGAGGAATATGACGCTGGGTCATCCCCGAGCGGCGCAGATAGGCGTCCATAGAAACATTGTCGAAGATGGCGTTATCGCCACAGTTGGCCCAGGCCAGGGTCGCAGCGGCCTGCCGTCGATTGAAGCCAGGCTCCATTTCGCCCGGCAGCGAGCCACCGGGGATGGCAACCGGTGCCGCCTGGGTGGGGTGCGACGCCCACATCACAGATTCGGCCACGCCACTGCCGTTGTGGCTGGCAGGCAGCCCCGACGTTGTCACCGGGCCTTGATAGAAGTCCCAGGGTGCGTTGGGGATGGCGAAGGCATCCCAGTCCACACCGGCCAGTGTCACCGCTGCGCTCAGATCGCCGTCCGGGCCGATGGTCAACCCGGCGAAGCTGCCCTGCACGGTTGCCTGTTGGCTGGCGTCCACCGTCTGATGGTAGCGCACTTCCACCGTGCCTGCGCCCATTGTGCCGCCACTGATGTGGTTGTCGGCAATGGTCAGGGAGAGACCGCTATTTGTCTGCCCGTGGAAGGCGAAGGGATAAGCCGCGTACCACTCCAGGGCCGCGCCGGTGCTGAACGAGCCGTCCAGCCCCGCGGCGGTGATGCTCGTTGCGCCGCCGGTCAGCCCGGTTGCCAGCACACGTTCGTTGGCAAAACGGGTGTCCGCTGCGCCGGTGTAGGGCGAAGCCAGCATGGGATAGCTGCTGTTGTAGCGATCCACGTAGCGGGTGCAGGACGAAGCCATTGTCAGCTCTGTCTCGCTGATCTGCACCACACCGGTGGGGATCACTTCCATGGGCAGGGTCTCCAGCCGGAAGCGCAGGCTAGGATGATCGCAGCCCTTGCCGCCCCCTGCAAAGAGAATCATGCGGTTGAAGCGCAGATTGTTGGTCATGCGCGCGCTGGTCACGGCCAGGCGCTGGGACGCGTCGCCCAGGGCATCGCCCACGGTAAAGGCGTCGCCGCTGAAGATGTCCAGGCTGGCTTCGGCCCAATTGGCGCCGCCGTACCAAGGTTGCAGGGTAATGCTGGTGATCTGGTAGGGCCAGCCGCCAGGGGCTTGCACCCACAGGCCGCCACCGGTCAGTGTCGAGAGATCGACGACTGCCGTGCCGCTACAGACATACCCATTCTTGTCCACCGTCAGCCCGCTAAAGCTCATGGGCACGGGGATGGTCTCTTCTTCTGTTTCCACTAGCAGCCAGCCAGCGCCCCGCACATCCGTCGGGCCAGGGAAGTTTTCGTTGATGCCTTCCAACGCCACCTGGAAACCGCCACCAAAGTAGAAGTTGTAGGCAGGCGCGTTCCCATGGGCCGCGGGTCGACAGGCAGCCAGAGGGAACGCGGGCGGGTCGGCCACCGGGCCGGGGGTGTGAATATCTGCCGGTTGGCTGCACCCTCCGGGTTGGCGGGCTTCGGTGTAGCCGTTGGGTTCGCCGTCCCGGGTGCGGAAGCTGACAACCACATACCAGTAGCAACCCCGCTGTGCGCTGGTGTCCTGATAGAAGATGGCGCTGCCCGTGGTCTGCAAAACCGGTGTAATTTGCAGATAGTCGCTGCTTTCGTGCAGGCTGCGGAAGACCGCGTAGTGGATGATGCCATCCGTGACGATGGGCGTGGCATCTGCCAGCAGGCTGGCGGTCCCGGTTCCACCGTCCCAGGCGGGAGAGAGACCCGTCCACGTCAGCTCGGTTAGCGGGCGCTCTTCGCCGGAGAGGATCCGGTGGGCGCGGGGTTCGGAGATGGTTTCGTTCACCCCGGCTGCCGAAGGCACAGCATGGACACGATAGGTGTATTCAGCGTCCTGGTCTACGTTCGAGTCGACAAAGGAGCGTTTCTCCGGGTCGATGCCGGCGAAGTTCTGGGTTCCGTCGCTGCCCTGGCGCTCGACGACAAATTCGCCCAGAAGCGGGTGAGCGGCCATCTCCCAACGGATGGTGGCGGCCCAGTTGCCCGGCCCTTCATAAACGCTTTCAATCTGGGTGATCATGGGCTGGGCCAGTTGGTCTGGCGTGTCGGCGTCGATGTCCACAAAGAAGGCCGGGAAATCATCAATGCCGCTGAGATTGCCGTAGACATCCGAGAGGATCACACGGCAAGCCACATCCTTCAGGTGCAATGGTGGCTGGTAGATATTTTTGATGGTCGCCACCCAGTCCAGCCCAGCAAACTGAGATGCGTCGATGTCGGTGAGGAAAAGCTCTTCGCCACCTGGGCTAAAGCGGCAGTTCAGGCGCAGGCTGATGGCGTCGGTGATGATGTTGACGCACTGGCTGTTCGTCGGATCAACCGGGTTGGCGCAGGTGGTGGGAAAGATGTCCAACTGGCTGGGCGCGAGGGTGTCGTGGATGATGGCATAGGCGGCCTGGCTGGGCGCGCTGCGGTTGCCCGCGGCGTCCCGCGCCACCACCCGATACCAGCAGCCTTCTGGGTCCAGTGGGTCGTTGGTGCAGGGTGCGGCTCCGTCGCTCCAGGCAAACTGGTTACCGGCCACTGTGGCCACATCGGTCCAGCAGGCACCGGCTGCGCAGTGCATATCCTTGCTGCGCTGGATGATAAAGTCGGCCACATCGTCGGGGGTGGTATGTTCCCAGGTCAGGTCAACTTGGGTGCTGTTGTCCAGGGCAGCGGCGGCCACCTGTTCGGGCACGGGGGGCGGCAGATAATCGGCGGCGGCAATCGTCACCGGGTCGCTGCATTGGGCCGCGTCCTGGGGCCAGCGAATGGGCTGGTTGAGCAGGTCGCGGGGGGCAACGCAGAGGGTGTGCTCGTTGTAATCGCCGGGGGCATAGCGGAAGAGATAGCTCACACCGTCGGTGGCTGCCACGGGGCCAGGCACCACGAGTGAATCGCCCTCGGTTCCGTTGGCCGCGGCGTTGCTGTCTGCCACTTTTGCGCCGTCAATCACGTGGCCGCCATCGTCCACGGCCAGAGCGCTAAAGACATCATAGCCGATAACCAAGGCGCCGTCGGCAGTGGATGGGGCGTCCAGCGCCCAGTCCAGATAAATCTGGCCGTCGTAGCGCCGGTTGCGCTGGTAGCGTCCCCAGTTGCCATCCCAGACTTCCTCGTCCAGTTGCCCGGCCACCAGATTGGTGGGCGCGACCAGGGGTGTGCGTTGGCCTGCTGTCAGGCTGACGCTGCCCATTTCCAGGGGTGTGCCGCCGGGGCCGCCCACTGGGGCAACCACCCGGTAGGTGTAATCGACGCCGGGTGTGGTGGATTCGTCCAGATAGCCCCAGCCCAGCATCAGGGCCAGGGGATAGTATTGGTTGGTCAGGTGTACCGCGGCCAGGCCGTTGCTGTAGAGAAAGCCGAAGAGATCGCTGATGCCGGTGGCTGCTGTGTCCTGGCTGAAATCGTCGGCCTGCAATACCCATTGCCCAGCCTGGGCGGCCAGATCGGGCCAGCGGGGATCGATGCCATTGACCAGGGCCGCGGCGGCCACGGCATTGGTCTCGGGGGTCACGGTGGCGATCAGCACTTCGGGCGCGCCATTTTCGCTGCGATAGACCTGGAAGCTGGCGGTGGCGCAGTTGTCCCAATACCAGCGGACTAGGGTGCGATCTTCGGCGGTGGCGTAGAGAACTTTGGGCATGTCGGCGTCCACTGCACCGCTGGTTCCCGGCGCGCCGGGGTTGCAGTCGATTGGGGAGCCGTCCGCTGCTTCGGCCACGTTGACATAGCCCACCTTATCGGGTTGGGCCTGGTTGAAGAATGGAAACGTACCGGTGCTGGTGAAGCGGAAGCTGAATTCGCCGCCGGGTGCGATGGATGTCCCGAAGGTTGTCGGAGCCGCGTTCTGCTCTGTGCTCGCCGAGGCAACGCCACTTTGCCCCGCAACTGTGGGCAGGTAGAGCCGGTTGGCGAATCCGCTGGTCAGCAGCAGGGGGTTGTCAGTGCGGTTGCGCCAGATGACGAACTCGCCCCGCTGAATGTAGATGTCGTCGGGTGAAAAGCCGGTGCTGGTCCACTCGACAACAACGGCAGACTGGGCAGTTTGGGCTACAGGTGATTGTGGGGCCGCAGCGGTGGTTGCTACCAGGCTCATCAGCAAGATGACCAAGAGCATGGCAACACTCACCACTTTGCGAAATTTCTCTGATTGTACTCTGTTCATGATGGGATTCCTGCTTTCTGTTCAATACCCCTGGGGGCACTTGTCGAGTCGTTTCTGGTCGAACCGTTCTGGGCCGTTCTCTGTGTCTGTTTGCTGCGCAACACCTGCCAAACAATGCGCGGGTGGAATAGGGTGGCCGGTGATGCCAGCATATTTTGTACTTTGGCAAAGGCGTAG
>JAHEML010000919.1 GCA_024643705.1 Caldilineaceae bacterium
CCCACACCCACGGGGACCACATCGGCGCGCTGGCCGACATGCGCCAGCGGCTGAACGTGCCCGTGATGGCCCATCCCGGCCCCCACGTCAACGATTTCGATCCCCAGGCCGCGCGCCACCTGACAGAAGGCGACCGTGTGCAGGTGGGCAACTACGCCCTGGCTGTGCGCGAAGCCCCCGGCCACTGCGCCGACCAAATCTGCTTCGTGCTGGAAGGCGACCACCGGGTCATCGTGGGCGACACGATCTTTGACGGTGGGCCCGGGCGCACCTGGAGCAGCGAAGGGTTTGCCACCACTCTCCACACCCTGGGCACTGTTGTCTTGCCCTGGCCCAACGAAACCCACTGCTATCCCGGCCACGGTCCCGCCTTTCGTCTGGGCGACAGACGGGCCGCAATCGAAGCATTTGTCGCCAAGGATCATGGCGATTTCCACGGCGACGCCACATGGGAGATGGACTGATGCAAGAGATCATTTACGACGAAAGCCTTGTTCCCAACTACACCTTGCCCGATCCATTGGTTGGGATGGACGGTTCGCCGGTGACAGATGCCCGCGGCTGGCAAGAACATCGCCGCCCAGAGGTGCTGCACCTTTTTGAAGAACACGTCTACGGGCGCACCCCGGATCGAGCCGTTTCGGTACGCCCCGAAATCACCGAACAGTCGGCCAGTGCCTTGGACGGACGCGCCATCCGCCGCCAGATCACCCTGCACTTTGGCGATGTCCCCGATGGGCCAGCCATGCACCTGCTGCTCTATCTGCCCAGCCACGCAACCGGGGCGGTGCCCACCTTTCTGGGGCTGAACTTCGCCGGCAACCACACCATTCACCCCGACCCGGCCATTCACCTTGCAACGGGGTGGATGCGGCCCGACCCAGACGGTGGCGTGGTGGACAACCGCACAACCGAAGCCGCCAGGGGAGCAAAGGCCAGCCGTTGGGCTGTGGAATCCATCCTAGCACGGGGCTACGGGCTGGCAACCGCCTACTGCGGCGATCTGGACCCGGACTACGACGACGGTTTTCAGAACGGCGTGCATGCCCTCTTCCACCCACCAGGGAGCCGACCCGCCGCCAACGGTTGGGGCACAATGGGCGCGTGGGCCTGGGGACTAAGCCGGGCGCTGGATTATTTCGCAACGGAGAACGGGGTGGGGGTAGACGCGAGCCGGGTAGCATTGCTGGGCCATTCTCGCCTGGGCAAGGCAGCCCTATGGGCGGGCGCGCAGGACGAACGCTTTGGGCTGGTGATCTCCAACGATTCTGGTTGTGGGGGCGCGGCCCTCTCCCGGCGCTGCTTCGGCGAGACGGTGGAGCGCATCAACACCACCTTTCCCCACTGGTTCTGTGGCAACTTTCAACAGTACAACCACAACGAAGCCGCGCTCCCGGTTGATCAGCACATGCTGCTGGCCCTGATTGCACCGCGCCCGGTTTACGTTGCCAGTGCAGCCGAAGACCTGTGGGCCGACCCCCGGGGCGAATTTCTGGGCGCGGCAGGGGCCAGCCCGGTTTACCGGCTGCTGGGCACGGATGGCTTGGACGCAGCAGAAATGCCCGGCATTCACCAGCCCATCACCAGCCGTATCGGCTATCACATCCGGGCTGGTGTCCATGATGTAACAGCCTACGATTGGGAACGTTATCTGGACTTCGCCGATCTGCATTTGCGCTGACTGTACAACGGCAGGTAAGAAACCTGTCCTACGTTTCCTTGCATTTGCGCCGACAGCACCAGTCGAGCGGGATATTTTTTCACTGCAGAGGGACAAAGAAGCAGAGAAGCAGAATCTTATGAACTACACCCATCTGCATGTTCACTCGCAATACACTCTGCTGGGCGCAACGCCAACGGTTGATGCTCTGGTGGCCCGCGCCGTGGACGATGGCCTGGCATCTTTGGCGCTGACCGACACCAACGCGCTCTACGGCGCTGTGGCCTTTGCCAAAAGCTGCGCCGCGGCTGACATTCAACCCCTGATCGGCATGGCGCTGACTGTCCAGTTACCGGCAGATGGGCTGACCCTGCCCCCACCCGAATCCCTGCTGCTGCTGGCCCAGAACCCGGCAGGCTATCGATCCCTCTGCCGCCTCTCCTCGGCCATCCAAAACCACCCGGATCGGGAAGAGCGGGCGCGGC
>JAHEML010000920.1 GCA_024643705.1 Caldilineaceae bacterium
GCCGGGGGCGCGGACGTAATTCTACTGCCAGAGATTCCTTACAACGTGGAAGTGGTGGCCGAGGCCATCAACCGCCGCCGCCGCCGAGGTAGCAGCTTCAGCATTGTGGCTGTTTCCGAGGGGGCCTATTCCACCGCAGACTTGGCACAGTTGAAAAAAGCCAAAAAACGGGTGAAGAAAGCCGAAGGCGAGAAAGAGCTTGCCAAAGCCATTGCCAAACGAGCCGCAGTGGAACTCCTGCTGCAGGACAAAACCCTCGCTCTCTCCCGGCAGTTGGAACACTTGACTGGGCTGGTCTCCCGTGTCACCATTTTGGGCCACCTGCAACGGGGCGGTACACCTTCGGCAGCCGACCGCTTGCTCGCTACCCGCCTGGGCACCGCCTGCGCGGGGTTGATCAACGACGGTACATTTGGGGTGATGGTGGCGGCCAAGGGCAACAAGGCCGAGCCTGTCCCCTTGGAGGATGTGGTGGGCAAGCGTAAGACTGTGCCGCTGGATCACGAATGGATACAGACGGCCAGAGACATTGGCGTCTGTTTGGGCGACGAATAATTCAGACGAATCATTCACAGGAGATTTCCACATGCCACGATTGAACCGAGCTATCGAATTGCTGGAGATGGACCAACCTATCTACTACACGGGCGGCCACACGGGCCATGTGCTCACCTACGAACAGGGCAAGGTCGACGCGGGAACCTGGGCCGACTATATCAACGTAGGCATGGAACATGGCTGTTTTGACATGACCGGGCTGGCCGCCTATTTGCAAGGGCTGATCGACGGTGGGCCAACCCGCAGCGGACACCGAATGCCCACCGTGATTGTGGAATCCCCCGTTGAAGGGGTCAACGCCGAATATGTGCGCTACAACGCCTGGCAATTCCGCCAAATTTTGGCCCGGGGGGTGCACGGCATCCTGCTCTGCCAAGCCGAGACCCCCGAAGCCGTGGCCGCGTTTGTCGAAGCCTGCCGCTACCCTGTCAACCGCCTTGGGGTGGGCGCTGGTTTGGGCCAAGGACGCCGGGGTGTCGGCTCGGAACCCGAATGCGCGGCGGTGTGGGGCATGAGCCGGGACGACTATCTGGACAAAGCCGAACCCTGGCCACTCAACCCGGAAGGCGAATTGCTGTTGGGACTGAAGATCGAATCTGCCGCGGCCATCGCTCGGATCGAAGAGATACTGAGCGTGCCGGGTATTGGATTTGCCGAAATGGGGCCGGGCGATCTGAGCCTGTCGCTTGGCTACCGTCATCGCCCTGTGCCCATGCCCCCCGAAATGGAGGCCGTGCGCCAACGGGTGCGGGCCGCCTGCCACGCCAACGGCATCGCCTTCCTGGAGACGGGCACCCCGCAGACAATCGGTGCGATCATCGACGAAGGCGCACGGGTCATCGCCGGTGGACGCGAAGATACCGCCAAAGCGGGCCGCGCCCATTCCGGGCGCACAATGGCGGTCTGACCCTAAATCCAAATAGAATGCAGATAACGCGGATTGAACAGATGATCGCAGATAATGACAAAATCTGCGCAATCTTTGTCCGTAACTACCAAGCCACTGACCGGATTTTCGCCACGAATACCACGAATTTAGCAAAATCATTCGTGAAATTCGTGGTATTCGTGGCAAAGGGTTGTTAGTTACCTTTGTCGTTATTTTCATTGCTAAATTTTCATTGCTAAATTTTCATTGTTCATTGTGGCTGGAAGGGACATAGAACCTACCATGAAAGCAAGACGCGTTGTTGTCCCCACATTGGCCCGATTGCCTGCCTTTTGCCATGCCACGGTTGCCGGAGATTTCGTTTTTGTCTCCGGAACCCTGGGCACTCTGCCTGATTCTATGCAGCTTGCCCCGGGCGGCGTTGGCCCGGAAACGACGCAAGCGCTGGGCAACATTGCAGAAATACTCCGGGCTTGTGGTGTGGGTTTGGACGATCTGGTGAAAGTCAATGTCTTTTTGGCCGACATGGAGCGCTTTGCCGAAATGAACGCAGCTTATGTCGATATGATGGGGGACGACCCACCGGCACGCATCACGGTGGGGAAAGCGGGGCTGGCACTGGGTGCCGCCGTAGAAATCGACGCCATCGCCTATCGTCCGGATGCATAGGGATTCAACAGCCATCGACACGCTTCTTC
>JAHEML010000921.1 GCA_024643705.1 Caldilineaceae bacterium
AGGATCAGTGCTGCGGCAATGTACATCATGCTGCCCGGTATCCACATAATCAGGCCTGCGGCAGTTTGGTCGTCCATCACGCTGATGCCATAGAGCCTGGGCACGCTAAGATAGTAAGTGTAGATGGGCGATTCTGCCAGAGAAATGGCAACCCCCAAAAACATGTTGGGTGGCACAACAGCCAGGCAATAGCCAATACGCGAAAGGATGCTATTTTTGCCATGAATATGGGGGCCGGCCCCCACCACCCGCCACCAGAAAAGCAGGGCAGTGCCAAAGAAACTGATATGCTCCAGATCGTGAATCCAGCTATTGCCTTGGGCTAAGCTATAAGCACCAGGGTCGTGCCAGCCATAGAGGACACCCACAAAGAGCATCCAAGCCAGTCCGGGCCGGGTAGTCAGGCGCAATAACTGGCGAACGCGTCCCTCGCGCTCGAACAAGCTGCCAATCCGCAAACGCATTGAGCGGGGCAAGGCCCAAAGAGCTGTTGCAAAGGGGGCAGCCAGCCAAAGCAGAGGAGGCACAATCATCACCAGCAATAGATGCTGGATCATGTGCATGTAGAAGAGTTGTCCACTTAGCACATCAATCGGTGAAAGCAACGCAAGAATTAGAAGCAGCAAACCCGTGAAATACGAGGCCAGCCGCCATCCATTGGCAAATTTCTGTGCTCCTCGCTGGCGTAGTCGTCGCCAACCAATAAATTGAAGCGCCCCCATCAACGTGAGCGGGAGAAGAATCTCAAACCGTATATCCCACGAAAGCAGGAGCGCTTCTGTTATTGGGTTCATAGGATGGCAAAAAACGTACAGCGCATAATCAAGAAGCGCGAAGCCTTAGTGTGCTACTCCGTAAGCATGGCCGATCAGGTAGATCGCAGGGTAGAAGAAAATCCAGACCAAATCGACATAATGCCAATAAATTGCTATGGCTTCCACACCCCAATGGCGTTCTGCCGAGAAGTGCCCTTTGCGGCCCAGCCACCATACATTCAAAATAAGGATGATACCGGAAAGAACGTGGAGGGCGTGCAGGCCTGTCATGCCAAAGACAACTGCACCGAACACCCCATCGGATGGTTTAAGATGGCCTTCCACAAACGAGGGAAACATGCCCCATTCCCAGACCATGACACCGACAAGAAAGGCTGTACCCAGGATGGCGGTGATCATCAGGCTGGCCAGAAAATCGCGCCGCTTGTTGTTGGCGATGGAGACTTCGGCCCGGTTCATAAAGTAGCTGCTGAGGAGCAGAACCACCGTCACAATCAGCCCAGCAAACTGATCCAGATGTGGGCGCAGCATTTCACCATCTGGACCTACCCAAAGATAAAAACGGGCGGCCAGCAGTCCCAGAAACATAAAGGCTTCCGAAGCAAAGAAGAGCCACATTCCCAGCCGGTTGCGTCGGGTATTTTCCAGATAGGTTGCCTGGCTGTCTTCATGCCCAGCCGCATGGCCGTGATCGGCCTGGTGTCCAAGTGTTGCTACGCTCATTTAGTGGCTCTCCTCTTCCGACCAGAGGGTTTTGATGTGCATGAAATAGTTGACGACAAAGTACGCCTTCAACAGACCCAACAGCATCATAACGGCAAAGCTGTTGAAGTGGGTAGCGATGTAGTATTCAACGACGGTGACAATTGCCAGGATGATGGCAACAACATATCCCGTGCGGTATATTCCCGTCTTGGGCTTGGTGGCTGCTTTCTTGCGTTCGCTCATTGCAGATGACTCCGTTGCATTCATGGTAGGGCAAAAGCATAGTCGTACATGGCGATGATGAGCCGAACCACAGCATCATTTCATCATCTCGGCGCTTTTCGGTTTGTTAGTCATCCCCTGCGCTAGCAAAGGCGACGTAGGGTTCGGGCAGACCGTAATCGTAGGGTTCGCCACGCACCACCAGAGGTGAGGCAAAACTGTGTTCGGGAATAGGCGAAGGAATTTGCCATTCGGGCGAACGGGAGCGCCAGGGATTGTTTCCTGCCAGCACACCCACCTCGGCACTTTGGAAGAAGTTCCAAATCATCAACAGCACGCCAAGACCGATCAGGAAACCGGCAATCGTCACAGCCAGATGCCAATTCTCGATAGTGCCGCCGCCCAGCATCGGGTCATAATCAGCGATTCGCCGCCGCATTC
>JAHEML010000922.1 GCA_024643705.1 Caldilineaceae bacterium
TTTGCAGAGTGCCATACCGTTGCTAACTACTGAGTAACCGGCTTCCTCCGTGTCTGGAATAATGTGAGACGCGTCTATAAGCTCACGGCGGCGAAGTCTACAAACCGCACACTGCGAGCGATAGGCATTGAGTATCCTTTCGCGGAAACTTCGCTGATGCAATCTTCGGCGCACCGTAGCAGTTAGATATGCCCTCTTTCCTTCACCGGAATCGGAAACAACTAAGTGTGTTTCATGTTTAGATTCCACGCTCGTCATGTCATCAACCGCAACAATAAAGGAAAGCGACTTTGGATCATCTGCAATAATGTAGACCGGCCAGACCGCCATGTATCTTCCTGGGACGATTCCATGAAGATAAACTAACGGGCGTTTCTGGGTCATCGCCTCTCGAAGACCGACGTTGTCAGGGTGATTCGGATCTATTCCCCGATACTTATAAACGAGATAATCCTCCGAGTTAAATCTATCATCATATGGACTATGCGGTGAAGTCGTTATTGAAAGTGGCATGTCCATGAGTTTAGGCTTAAAGATGCCCTGGGGTGATACGAGTGGTACTTGATTTCCCTGGTAAATAAGTCCTTTCTGCAATAATTGCCTATCCAGTACATCACCATAGATCAGCGTCTGGTCGGCAAGCCATTCAAACGCTTTAATTCGAACTGCCAGGTCATTGTCCATAATTACCTTTGTGCAGTATTGGGGTGATGCGCGCCACCAATGCAATTGACGAATGTGGGTATTGGGACTATATGTCTTCATAGTTCAACACCCTACCGCCACTATATAGTCACGCCCCTCAGATGTCAAAGCAGTCCAAAATGGCTCGACGCCAACTGAATCACCGCCCCACAAGCCGTGCCTCCCTTAAATACCTAAAATCCATTTCGATCCGTGCAATCAGCCTCATCCGCGTCCCATTTTCCTCTCCCATTTGTTTGCATTGATTCTGACTTGTTCGCAATTTGCACATATTTTGCACATGTATTATACTGGAAACATAGACAGAAACGACCGGCTTTTACCCAGGAGGTTCTGCCATGTTCCAGAAATTGTTCAGCCGCAACACAGCCAATCGACAAGCCCAGAACGCACCGGCCTCCCACCTTATCGACCTGCACGATGTGGTGAAATCCTACGAGACCGCGGCGGGGGATTTCCTGGCCCTGAAGAATGTGAGCCTGCAAGTGGACGGCGGCGAATTTGTGGCCGTCATCGGCAAGTCGGGCAGCGGCAAGTCCACTCTATCCAATATGATTACGGGCATCGACCGCCCCAGCAGCGGCTCGGTGGTGGTCAACGGCACATCCGTCCACAAAATGAGCGAAGGGCAGATCGCCCGCTGGCGGGGGTTGTCTGTGGGGGTCGTCTTTCAGTTCTTCCAACTGCTGCCCACCCTCACCGTCCTGGAAAATGTGATGCTGCCTATGGATTTTTGCAACGTCTACGCCGGGCGGGAGCGCCGGGAACGGGCCATCCATCTGCTGGAACAGGTGGATATGGTGGAGCAGATGGACAAATTGCCCACGGCCATCTCCGGCGGCCAGCAACAGCGGGTGGCGATTGCTCGCTCGTTGGCAACCGATCCGCCCATTCTGGTGGCGGATGAGCCGACCGGCAATCTGGATTCCCGCACCGCGGACTCGGTCTTCAGCCTCTTTGAAAAGCTGGTGGACGGGGGCAAGACGATTCTGATGGTGACCCACGACGACGACCTGGCCGAGCGGGTGACCCGTACCGTGACCATCGCCGACGGGCGCATTGTGGACGACGTCCGCACCCAGCGCACGCCGTCGCCTGTTGTACAGCTTGCCCGCACAGCCGAGCCGGTGGTCATCCGCCCGGTTCCTGTGTTGCAGCCCAATGGAGCGGGCGCCTACGCTTTTCAGGGCGCCCAGCAAATAGTAGGAGTCTCCAGTGATTAGCCCCCGCTGGCGCAAAGTATTGCGCGACCTGACATCCAACCGAACCCGCACCCTGTTGGTGATCGCGTCGATTGCTGTGGGCATCTTTGCCGTAGGTACTGTGCAGCAGTTGCAGACGGTTATTCTGGATGAATTGCAGACAGTCTACGACAACAGCAACGCAGCCGAAGCGACAATTTTTGCGGCCAATCTGGACAGCGACCTGCTGGAGAGCG
>JAHEML010000923.1 GCA_024643705.1 Caldilineaceae bacterium
GGCCAGACTAGCCAGATCGCTGCGGGCCAGCCCCAAGGCCAGGTTGCCATCGGCCATGCGCCCACCGTCGGCCACAAGTTGATGCCAGAGGGTTGACGCGCCCTGACGGTGCAGAAAGTGACCCAGGGCAAAGAGAAGGCTATCCAATTGATCGTTGAAGGTGGGGCGAAAGGTATACCAGAAGATGGCGGGGGAATTCCAGGCGTCGGCCAGAGATGCGGCCAACGAGCTTTTGCCCACCCCGCCAGGTCCGGTCAGGCTGACGGTTTTGCCTGCGCTCAAATCGGCGAAAACACGGCTGTGCAGCGCGTCCCGGCCAATCAATTGCACAGGCTGCATGGGCTGTTCCGGGCGGATGGCCGGGCGCAACCGTTGCAGCAGAGCCGTGCCCAGCCGTTCCACCGCGGCCCGCAAGTGACGATCGTGGGTGGGGCGAGAGATGTGGAGGATGTCGTTGTAAATATCGGACTGGCTGCGGGGGACGGGCCGGTAGCGCTGCTTGAAGTAGTTGAGTTCGAGAATCAGGCAATCGTAGCGCCCGCCTTGGCTTTCCTCGGCAGTGGCGTCGGCCAGCATTTCCTGCCCCTTCTCCGGCAATGGCCCGCCCCACAGACCTTCCAGAGTGGCTTGAATCTCGGCGCGCAGAGCTTCACCCCGGCCCAGGGGTGTGGCCTGCGCGCCGTGGATGGCCGCGCCCAGGAAGTAGGGCGCGGCCAGGGGCGAGTGGCTGCCCAACCAGTCGGGCTGATTAAAGGCTTCCAACGCCTGTTTCAGATGTTCAAAAAAGCTCGCTGTTGGCTTGCGCTCTGCCATGCCGGTCGGCTCCTTGCCAGGAATGCGGGTCAGTCGCCCATGCGCGACCAGGCGTCGTATTGAATACTGTGCTCGTCGAGAAAACTGTGAAGATCAGCCGCGGCTTCGTTGGAGAAGCGTGCGGCCAGCGCCGAGAGAAGATCATCGCCGGAAGAGAGCGCGGCTGCCAGTTGGGCGGCGGCCTGGGGACGCAGTGTCCATGCCCATTCGTATTCCCGGTTGCCCGGCCCAAAGACCTGCTCGACCCCGTCGCCCACGTCCTGACCTTCGATAGTGAGGGTTCCGTCGGCGGAAAGAGTAGCGTGCAGGTGGCGGGTTCCCAGGTTGTCGTGGGTGTGGCGCAGGGTGATGGAGTGGGTTGCCATGGGGTTGTGTCTCTTCTCTCATTGTTTGGAAGTCCTGTCAGGTGTGCTGGTTGCAAAGCGCCACAGAAGAAAAGAGTTGGTTGGCGCACGTGACAGGTATGGCGTTGGTCATGATGGAGTATACAGGCCTGGTCTATTGTCGTCAACGCGCTGGAAGTGGTGAGAGGGCATTTCAGTTCTAGGATAGACTGGAATCGTCCTGGCTGCCCGGCCCTAAAGCGACCGGTCTATCGGGCCATGCCCCTTAAAAGGGGCTTGTAACGCTACTTTCGCCCTACTGCTGAAATACACCCAATTCGGTGACAGGCTCTCAAAACAAAAGCTGGCAGGTTTTTGAAACCTGCCAGCTTTTTGATCTACGATTCGATCCACTGTTTACCGATGGGCAACCCGCAAACCTGGCCTAGCGCAGGTGAGGGAAGGCATCGCTGCCCGCGTAGAGGGCCATCACGTCCAGCTCTTCTTCAATGCGGATGAGCTGGTTGTACTTGGCAACCCGGTCGCTGCGGGCTGGTGCGCCCGTCTTGATTTGCCCAGCGTTGAAGGCAACCACCAGATCGGCGATGGTGGTGTCTTCGGTTTCGCCGGAGCGATGGCTGACCACTGCCGCCCAACCGGCCCGGTGGCTCATGTCGATGGCCGCGATGCTCTCGGTCAGGGTTCCGATCTGGTTGACTTTGCAGAGCAGCGCGTTGCAGGCTTTTTCGGCAATGGCGCGCTGGATGCGGGTGACATTGGTCACCAGGAGATCGTCGCCCACCAACTGCATACGGTCGCCCAGTTTTTGGTAGAGCAGGGACCAGCCCGCCCAGTCGTCTTCGGCCATGCCATCTTCCAGGGAGATGATGGGGAAGCGGTTGGCCCAGTCCACCCAGAGATCGACCATTTCGGCGCTGGAAAGGGTGCGCCCTTCGATGTCCAGGGTATAGAGACCGGTCTTGGGGTCGTAGAGTTCGGTCATG
>JAHEML010000150.1 GCA_024643705.1 Caldilineaceae bacterium
CAGATGGGCTAATAGTGGGTGTAGTTGGGAGGGATTAATAGGGGTTTGGGCAGGCATGGGCTTCCTTTCTGGTTGCAAATCTACGCGTCTGGTTGCAGATCAGCGACAGCACTATAAAAAATGTAGTGAAAATGACATTCATTTCAAGCGAAAGCGCTGATAGTTAAGGGGGTATTTTCAGTATCAGCGCAGATTGAAATTGCCCTCGCTGCCTGGGTCTTCAGCCCGGAGCGGACTTGGCCGACGGCACTTTTACCTTACTACTGAAATATACCCGATGGTAAATGCAGTTTGACAAAAGGCACTACAATCCGTATAGTACTATCGTTCGCAGCAAACAATCGTGCGAAATCTAATTGTGAATTGTAAACCGTCTATGAAAATCGTCCACGCAACATTTATCTGTCTCACCTGCTTGTGTCTGTAGCGGGTCCGATCAGCATGACGCTGGTTGTGCCCGCCTCCCAGATACGAGCGATGAGCGCGTTGCCTGGAATTGATTGCTCTGGATACCTTTTTTGGACGTAGTTTTCGGATGTTCGCCTGTTTGGTCGGTTTGTGACATGCAGGCACATAGCTCCGAAGCAATCCAGCCGTCAACCCAAACCGGACTCATCGCCTTTGTGCGAGAGTGCGGTTTTTTGTTTCCCACTTTCAACCGTTTGTAACGCAACTTTTCAAGGAGTTCAACGCATGGCAACTGTGTACGTTCCCACCCCATTGCGCCGTTTCACCGGCAACCAGTCCAAAATTGTCGAAAGCGCCGAGACTGTGGGCGCATTGATCGAGAAACTGGACGAACAATATCCTGGCTTCAGCGGCAAATTGCTGGACGGCGATGGCGGGGTCAAGCGCTTTATCAACGTCTTTGTCAATGATGATGAGATTCGCACCTTGGCCGGGCTGGAAACCGGGATTGGCGAAGACGACAAAGTATCGATTGTACCGGCCATGGCGGGTGGACAATAGGAGAAACCCAATGACAATTCGAAATCGGGACCAGTTGGTCCAATTGGCGAAGAGCCAAATTACAGAGTGGACGCCGCGCCAGTTGGACGAGAAGCGCAAAAACGGTGAAAGTATCACAGTTGTGGACATCCGCGAGCGGGACGAGTGGATGCAGGGGCACATTCCCCAATCTGTTTTTGTACCCCGCGGTTTCCTGGAATTGCAGATCGAGCAGCATCAGCCCGATCGAAACGAGCCGCTGGTGATCTATTGTGCGGGTGGCGTGCGCTCGGCCCTGGCCGCGCGCAATTTGCAAGAGATGGGCTACACAAATGTCATCTCTCTCATCGGCGGCTTCAACGGCTGGAAGAATGCTAGCCTGGGTTTCAAAGTCCCCAAGGTGTTGAACGAAGAGCAACGCATTCGCTATAGCCGCCACACCATGCTCCAGGAGATCGGTGACGAAGGCCAGCTCAAACTGCTGGAGAGCAAGGTGCTGCTGATCGGGGCCGGTGGATTGGGCAGCCCTGCGGCGCTCTATCTGGCCGCGGCGGGCGTGGGGCAGATAGGGATCGTGGATTACGACACGGTGGATGTCTCCAACCTGCAACGTCAAATTCTCCACGGCCAAAGCGATGTGGGCCGGCCTAAGGTAGAATCTGCCGCCGACACCCTGCGGGAAATCAACCCTGGGGTCAAGGTCATTGGCTACCAAGAACCCATCACCAGCTACAACGCCTTCGAGATCATCAGCGGCTACGACATTGTGCTGAACGGGTCGGACAACTTCCCCACCCGGTACTTGGTCAACGACGCCTGCCAGATGTTGGGTATTCCCCTGGTGGATGCAAGCATTTTCATGTTCGAGGGTCAGGTGACAGTCTATCAACCCAAGCACCATGAACACGGTATAACTGGCGGGCCGTGCTACCGCTGCCTCTACCCCGATCCACCGCCCCCCGGCGAAGTGCCAAGCTGCGCCGAAGCCGGTGTGTTGGGTGTCTTGCCGGGGATCGTTGGCAGCATTCAAGCCATTGAAGCCATCAAGATGCTTGTTGGTTTTGGCGAGCCTCTGGTGGGCCGTCTGTTGATGATCGACACCAGCGATATGACCTTCCGCACGTTGAAGGTGAATCGCAATCCAGAATGCCCCGTCTGCGGTGATCAGCCCACGGTGACAGAGTTGATCGACTACAACCAGTTTTGCGGGTTACCGTCGTCCGAACCACACGTTGCAGAAACAGTACACACCAACGGCCATCACGCGGCAGAGAAGGTCTTGGCCTAGAAGGGATTAAGGGCGGCGATGGGTTGGTACTCGGCCCATCGCCGCACCATAGTCAGCCCATAGTCGGCAAGGAGTCGCACATGCTACGCGTATCAACAGTTGTTCAAAAAGAGAATCGAACAGGTGCAAAAGCCCGCCCTGTCAGTGGGTCCACATCGATCCTCAACCAGATCGGCGACACGCCTTTGCTCGATTTGAGCGAGTTTGCCCACAAGCTGGGCGCGCCCGCGGGTGTGGGCGTCTACGCCAAGGCTGAGTGGCTAAACCCTGGTGGCTCGGTCAAGGCCAGGGCAGCGCTGCGCATGGTGGAAGATGCCGAGCGCAGCGGCAAGCTGACAGCCGACAAAATTCTGATCGATAGCAGCAGCGGCAACACGGGCATTGCCTATGCCCTCATCGGTGCGGTAAAGGGTTATGCGGTCCATCTGGTGATGCCTGCCAATGTGAGCCGGGAACGCAAAGCCCTGGTCAAAGCCTATGGCGCAACCCTCATCGAATCGGACCCGCTGGAAGGATCAGACGGCGCGATTCGACTGGTGCGCGCCCTGGTTGCCAAAGCGCCCGAGCGTTATTTTTATGCGGATCAATATAACAACGAAGCCAACTGGCAGGCCCATTACACCAGCACCGGCCCGGAAATCTGGCAACAGAGCGATGGACGGATCACCCATTTTGTGGCTGGGCTGGGTACAACGGGCACATTTGTTGGAACAGGGCGCTATTTGAAGGATCGAAAGCCTGCCGTGGAGTTGATCGCGGTGCAGCCAGAAGACGAGCTTTCTGTCATCGAAGGGTTGAAGCATCTGCCCACGGCCATCACGCCGGGCATCTACGATGTGTCCCTGGCCGACGAGCAGTTGCCCGTGACCGCCGAAGACGCCTGGACAATGACCCGGCAGCTATCTAGCGAGGCTGGTTTGTTTGTCGGTTTCAGCAGTGGCGCCGCAATGGTCGCCGCCATCCAAGTGGCAAATCGATTGGAGAGTGGCGTGGTCGTAACGCTGTTCCCCGACGATGGGAGTAAATATGTAAGTTTGGGGATTTTTGACTGATCGCAGCACTCATTTGCACAAAGGCCAAGGAAAACTATGCCACCCTCATCTTCCGGTCGCGTCGATTACACCGCTTTGAAAGTAAATCAATCGTTTATTATCGGGCTACTTCTCCTGGCTTTCTTATTGAATCAGGTATGGCTGGTGGCCTTTGTGGGGCTGGTTATGCTGGTGGGGACGATCTGGCCCCAATTCGGTCTGTTTAAACGCATTTACAGCGATCTTCTCAAACCGGCAGGGCTTCTCAAGCCGGACCCCCGGCCCGACACACCCGATCCCCATTTGTTCGCGCAGGGCGTGGGTGCGTTGGTGCTGGCATTGGCGGTGCTCGCCTTTGCTGCCGGTGGCGTGATTGTAGGCTGGCTACTGACCGCACTGGTGGTCGTCCTGGCGGCCGTCAATCTATTTGCAGGTTTTTGCCTGGGCTGTTTCATTTACTTTCAGATGGCACGACGCGGTATCCATTTCGCTCTGCCTCTATGGCGTGGGGCGAAATAGCATTCGGAAGCAGATTTTGGCATTGTTCACTTATACGGGGATTCTCCAATGGCTGAACGACTTTCGATTCTGATCGGTGCAATTGTTCTGATGTGTGCTCTTTGGGCAGCCTATTCGGGCTGGCTGCGTATGCGCTTGAATCGATTGGCTGAAAACGCCTTGCCGGAAGCCCTGCACGCGCTTGTTCAACCCGGCCAGCCGGCCATTCTTTATTTCACGAGCGATGGTTGCATCCAATGCCGAATGCAGCAGGCTCCCACGTTGGAACGGCTAGCCGCAGCCACTGGTATTTCTGTGCATCGGGTGGATGCGGTGATTCAGACTGATCTTGCCAGCTTCTATGGCGTGATGACTGTACCCACAACAATCGTCCTGGACCCACAGCGCCGCCCCAAAGCGATCAACTATGGGCTGGCGCCCCTGCAAAAATTGCAAGAGCAGGTGGGCACATTGGCTGTATAGGCAGTATAGACAGGCAAAATCTATTCAATTTTTACAAACTGCAGGAGACAATAAGATGTCCGAACAACCACATCTGCGTATCGCTAATAACATCACCGAATTGATCGGCAACACGCCTCTTGTGCGTGTCAACCGCCTGACCGCAGGTGCGCACGCACAGGTCGTCGCCAAGCTGGAATTTTTCAATCCTGGTGGCAGCGTCAAAGACCGCATCGGGCTAAGCATGATCGAAGCGGCAGAGGCCGCTGGATTGGTCAACCAAGACACGATTTTTCTCGAACCGACCAGCGGCAATACGGGTATCGCCCTGGCTTTTGTGGCAGCGGCCAAAGGCTACCGTTCTGCGCTCGTCATGCCCGACACAATGAGCGTCGAGCGTCGTCTGCTGTTGAAAGCCTTCGGCGCGGATCTGATTTTGACGCCCGGTTCGGCGGGGATGAAAGGTGCGATTGCCAAAGCCGAAGAGCTGGCTGCCGCCGACTCTCGCTACCTCATCCCCCAGCAGTTCCAGAACCCAGCCAACCCGGCTGTCCATCGCCGCACCACCGCTGAAGAAATCTGGCGAGACACGGATGGGCAGGTGGATATCATCGTCTCTGGCATTGGGACAGGGGGAACGATCACCGGTATTGGGGAGGTTCTCAAAGCCCGCAAGCCTGGGCTGCGGGTCGTTGCCGTCGAACCAGCGGATTCGCCCGTTCTTTCCGGTGGCGCACCCGGCCCCCACAAAATTCAGGGCATCGGTGCCGGTTTTGTGCCCGATGTGCTCAACACCGGTGTGATCGACGAAATTGTTAAAGTGCAGAACGATGACGCCTTCGCACTGGCCCGTCGCTCTGCCGTGGAAGAAGGACTACTGGTAGGCATCTCATCCGGTGCTGCCCTTCATGCCGCGATTCAGGTCGCCAACCGTCCAGAGAACGCGGGCAAACTGATAGTCGTGATTATCCCATCCAACGGCGAGCGATATCTGAGCACAGCGCTCTTTGCTGACCTGCAAGAATAAGAAAGAGATGGAGGGATTGAGGGTTGGATGACTCAATCTCTCCATCTCACCCGGTTCCAAAAGGAAGCAGCGTTTCGTATGTTCAAGACGCTCCGTAGCGACATCAATTCAATTTTCGATCGGGACCCGGCGGCGCGCAGCGTGGCCGAGATTCTGCTCTGCTATCCTGGTCTCCACGCCATTTGGATGTATCGCGTCTCTCACTGGTTCTGGAGCCGCCGCTTCTACCTGATCGGGCGTTGTGTTTCCCATCTGGCCCGCTGGCTGACCGGAATCGAAATCCATCCCGGCGCACAGATCGGGGCGGGTTTCTTCATCGATCACGGAATGGGTGTCGTGATCGGCGAAACATCGGAGATCGGCGATTTCGTCACGCTCTATCACGGGGTGACACTTGGCGGAGTTAGCTGGCGCAAAGAAAAACGCCACCCTACGGTTGGCAATCATGTGGTGGTGGGTGTGGGGGCCAAAATTTTAGGGCCGATTACAGTGGGCGATCACAGCCGAATTGGGGCGAATTCTGTGGTAGTAAAAGATGTGCCGCCCAACTCTGTAGTGGTGGGTGTGCCGGGCCGCGTTACTTCTCAGGACGGCAAGAAAGTCCAGGAAACGGGCCACGAGGATTTGCAGCACAACGTCCTCCACGATGTGACGATGGAGGCGATGCAGCGCCTGAACGCACGATTGGCAACACTCGAAAAGGAAATCACCGGCCTGCGTGAAGAGTACAGGGAAGAAGATCAGGTGTTGATCAACGGCTACACAGGGCCGTGGGGCATCTGAGGCGTGGGCGCAATCGCTCCCTCAAGCCGATTTGTCGGCTTGCTTCAAACCTGGCATAGCCGGTCGAGGCCGTCGATCGTTATGTCCATTTGATATCTGTATGCTGCACCCAATAGGTACAGCATTTCTTATTTAGCATTGCCAGCCTCCACCGCGGCTCGTCGAAAGTCTACAAAGGGCAGCAATACCAAACCTGCGATGAAGAAGACGATCACCGAGAGAATGCCAACCCGGTAGCTCCCAGTTGTCTGTAACGCCAGACCAAAGACCAGCGGCCCGATCCAGCTGGTCCCCCGCTCGCTGATCTCGTACAGGCTGAAATACTCCGCCTCTTGTCCTTTGGGAATCATGGTCGAGAAGACCGAGCGGCTGAGTGCCTGGCTGCCGCCCAAAACAACCGCGATCACGGCCCCCATCATGAAGAATTGTGCCTCGGTCTGCAAAAAGGCATAGGCGTAGATCACCGTCAAGCTCCAAATGACCAGGCTCCCCAGAATGGCGCGTTTTGTCCCAATCCTCTGGGCCAGATAACCAAAAAACAAAGCCCCGCCAAACGCCACAAACTGTACCATCAAAATCAGCGCGATCAGAGACGATTCACCGATACCCAATTCTTGGTTCCCAAATTGGGACGAGAGCGCAATGACCGTCTGGATGCCGTCGTTGTAGAGCAGATAGGCGATCAAAAAGAGCAAGGTTTGGGGGTATTGGGGCAGGTTGCGCAGGGTGTGGGATAGCTGCCGAAAGCCGACTGTGAGCATCCGCTCGCCCGGCTGTAAACTTTTGAGAGGCTGGCGGCGTTTCAGGTTTAGCAACGGAATAATCGTAAAAATGGCCCACCACACCCCCGCCGATGCCATGCTGATGCGCACCGCGTGGCCTGTGGAGACCCCAAAGTTCTCGGCGTTGAGAAATAGCACCAAGTTCACCGCCAGCAGAATGCCCCCGCCCAGATAGCCTAGCGCCCACCCTTGAGATGACACCGTATCCCGTTTTTCCAGAGACGAAATTTCGGGCAGAAACGCGTTATAAAAGACAATCGACGCGCCAAAACTCAGGTTTGCCAACAGAAAAAGCCCCCCACCCAGCAGATAATTATCGCCCTGCAAAAAGTAGAGCGACATGGTTGCCAGCGCGCCCAAATAGGCAAAAAAGCCAAGCATCTGTTTCTTCAGGTGGGAATAATCGGCGATGGCTCCCAAGATGGGTAGAAAGAAGACCTGCAATAGTACCGAAAGCGAAACAATATAGGAAAAGAAGGAATCAGCGAAGACCGAAATGCCAAATGGGTGGACAAAGCCGTTGGCGTCGGCAGCGGCCTGCGCGATATTGGTGAGGTAGGGGCCAAGAAAAACGGTGACAACGGTTGTGGAAAAGGCCGAATTCGCCCAATCGTAGAAATACCAGCTAAAAAGTTCTTTGCGATCATCAACAGGCGGAACGTTCGCCCCCCGGACAGAACCAGAACCAGACCCAGAACGTGCAGACATCACGACCTCGCTTTGTGTTTGACTATTGGCGGAAGAAGAGCGGGGAAACAAAACGTTCAAAAACCACGAAGGCACAAGAGCGCAAAGAAATCGGGTGGGGGATTGTTCTTCTCTTTGCCGTGCTTCTGTACCTTCGTGGTCAGATTCTTTCCTATGCGGGCACAGGGAAAGCCTGCACCATCTCCAATACTTCGCCCCGCACTCTCTCTTGCAGGGC
>JAHEML010000151.1 GCA_024643705.1 Caldilineaceae bacterium
GCTGCCCCAGACGTTACGCAGACGGCGTTTGACCGCACGCACTGTATTTGTACCCATACCGCCCACGCCGATGACGAGGGTGGGGTAGATGGTGGGCTTTTCGCCGATAAGTTTCGCGCCATTTAGATTCATCAATAAGTCCTAACAGAAGTACAAAAGTACATGGATTTGCACGGATGCAAAAGATTTTTACGGATTTTTTTTGGACGCTGAATTAAGCAGAGGAACGCTGATTTTTTAGTTCGCTTGCCCAGGGTTAACCCTTCACTGCGAACTTCCATCTGTACACCAGTACGCGCCGCCTCTTGTGTCTTCTCCAAGAGTTGCGTCCCGACCTCATCTTCCAAATAGACTTCCTCGCAGTTGTCGCAGATGAGAGCCGGCACGGATTTGAAAACCAGAGTAGCGTCGCCCCGTTCGAGCGTGACTGTTGTAACGCCTTTGACCGTTTCGCCCTCATGGCAGATTACACATTTCATACCTGTTTTCTCCTTTTGTAATCCGCTTCCCATCGGATCAGGTCTGGAATGTAGGCGGTAATCACAATCAGTTCGTTTTCCTGGCTGTTTTCGGCCACCACAAAATGGATAGGCGTTTTGCCTTCCTATCCCAACAGCAATTTGCTTGGATAAGGAAAATCGTCGGGATAAGTCTGTATGACTTCGTTCGAATCGAGAATCGATTCGATACTATCCCGTGTGATATTTCTTTCAGTCATCCGCTGCAACGCGTGCAAACGGAATATCAGTTTTGGCTTTGGCATACCCTACCATCCGCTCTTCCACGCATCCGTCGCCGGCCCGGATGGGCCGTTGGCTGCGGACGATGGCGCAGGCTGACCACTGCTGCCCCCAAAGCCCCAGTCCACATCGCCCCATTGACTATCCCAACGCACTTCTTCCGCTGGGGCCGCTTGGGCGCTGGCCGCGTCCACAAAGGTGGCGTTGACGAAGGCGTTGGCCGGCTCCGGTTGGAAGTCGGGCTGGGGCAAAGTGACCACAGGCTCCGGCTCTTCTTCGTAGCCCCGGCTGCGGGTACGGGCCACAAATATCAGCAGCAGCAGCAAGGTCAGCGGCCCGGTGCAGAGCAGCAGCGGCAGGCTGTAAATCGGGCGCAGCCACCACTCCACGTAGCGCTGATAGAGCGTCGGGCTGCGGAAGCTGATGGCGACTGTGCGAGCTTCCCCTGGCAATCCTTCGATGCCCAGGGTTAGATCGCCGCTGTAGAAACTGCCCCGCAAGGCATCTTGGGGAATCGTCTTGCGAGCTGTCAGCCCAACCGGAATTTCGTAAAAGCCGTCAGCGTTTGGCTCGCCGTTGATTTCAATCGACGCACTTTCTAGATAGCTTTCATCCAAGCGGGTGATGCCGTCGCCGGTTTCGCCCGCGGCTTCGATCCCCTCCACTTGTACCACAAAAGGGGTCTTGCCGTCGAAACGTAGCAAGAGCGGCTGGGTGGAGCGTTCGCCGGCGCGGCCTACATCACCGAAGTTCAGATCGCCGACCACACTCCACTCTACGCCGCGGATTTGCAGCCGCCAATCCACCGTTGGCGGGAAAATGTCGAAGTCTTCGCTTGGCCCAGCCAGAGAAATTTGACCGAAACAGCCACCGGGCAACACGGGCGTCTGGCTGACCAACTGCACGGGCAGCAGCCAGCGGTTGCCATCGGCCCGCAGATCGCCGGATGTGAGCGAAAGCCCCACACAGTTGCTTTCGCCCAGGGATGCTGTCAGACGGAAGGGGTTGCCCACGTCGAAGGTGACGGGCAGCAGGGTTTCTTGGTTGATGCGGAAATTGGGCGATGTGTCGAACTTGACTTCGCCAAAGTCGGCCACCTGGCTTTGCACCCGGGCCGCGGATCGGGCCACAGAGAGCGAGACGGGCAGCACCGGCGCGGGGCGAATCTTCACATCCATGGGCAGGCCGTTGGGTGTGGAGGCTGTCAATTCAATTTCGCCGGTGTAGTCGCCGGGGCGCAGCAGGTCCAGCCCATCCACCCGCAAAAAGCCGGTTTCGCTGCCACTTTCTGGCACGTCGATCTCGAAGTTGAGCGCGGCCTGGCTGACAGCTTCGCCGGTGTCGGCTCGGCGCAGGGTCAGGCGCGCCGTAAGTGCGCCGATCTCCTCCGCAGTGCCCGCACCCACGGTGATGGGCCAGCCTTCGGCGGGCATGCGGCCCAGGTCGATGGTGGTGGGCAGCCCCCGCAAATAGACGGCGGGTTCCACATTCAGCGTCGTCTCGGCCCAATCTCCAAAACGGACGTCGTCGGCCACGGCGCTGACCAAAAATGTGGCTCGGTAGCTGCGTCCATCCGCGGGCAAAAAGTCGGCATTGATGCACAGGCGAGAGATGCAGGTCATTGCGCCCTGAAAAACTGGAACGCCATCCTCGTTGTCGGTGATGTCGGAGACGTAGGCGGTGGCGATGAGACCATTCACGGGTAGCCCTGGCCCAAAGCCCACTTGCAGCCGGGCGCGCCCGTCGTCCAACAGGCCAGGGTCGTCAGGCCGGGGGCTAAAGATTTCCAGCCGGGGCAGGTCGGCTCGCCCTTCCAGCCGAAATGTGCGGCGCAGTTGCAGCGGTGTATTATCTTCGCCCAGTTGGATGGTGACTTCGTTGGACGCGGTGGAGTATGGGATCGCGCCCAGGGCATCTACCCCGCCTGCATCTTTGCCAAAGGTGGGGATGGGCGTGCGTCCGTCCAGCAGCAGGGGTTCGCCCGCGGCGGGGCCGGCCCCACGTACCACCAGCAGGGGCTGTTTGCCCGCGGGATAGTAGCGCACCGAGGCAGGACTGGTCAGCGCGCTGGGTGGCGGGAAGATCAACTCTGGATAGCTGGCGGCGCGGATGACGGCAAAGGCGCTCAGATCGCCGGTTTCGGCTGTCCAACCGCCAGGGGTAACGCCACCGATAATGGCATTTAGCTCTACGTTGCCGTCGTTGAGCAGGCTGCTGGTGAGGATTGGATTGTTGTCCTGACGCACGGCGCTGAGCGCGGCTTTGGGGCTGATGAGCGCTATCTCTTGCACACCTTGGCTTTGGCGGGTGGAGAATGCGATGCTGCCGTTGGCGTCCCGGTTGGTGACGACGGAGCGATCTGATTTCATTTCGGCGAAGAGTTCGCTAAAGACGCGCAATAATTCGGGCGCGTTGGCTGCATCGCGCACCAGGGCTGTGCTGGTTTGATCGCGCAGAAATTCGCCAGAGCAACCGGATGTCGGATTGCAGAGAACCACCGGGAAGACGAGGACACCCGCGGCGCGCAACTGTTCGAACTGGTCGCGGATTGTTTGTTTTTGGGCGGCCAGAGGCAGTGTGCCATCGGCGGTGGGTTCGCCGTCGGTGAGCAGCAGGACGTATTGGCTGCGGTTGGGCTGGCGGCTTGCGTCCAGCAGGCGGGTGGCTTCGGCCAGGCCCAAATCCATGCGGGTGTAGCCCCGGGGCAGGTAGTTGGTGGGGGCATTGAGCGAAGCAGCCAACAGGCGGCGGTTTTCGCTGCTGCCCGCGCTCTGCATGGCACCCAATGCGCCCACGCCCTCGGCCTGGCTGTCGAAGCGGACGACGGCAATGCGGTCTTCTTCGTCGGCCAGGTGGATGAGCAGACGGGCCGCGCTGTAGCGCAGTTCGTTGGGGTCGCTGGGCTGGTTGACGCTGGGAAAGGTACAGGGCGGGGTGCTGGGCAGCCCCTCTTTGGGCCAGGGCCAGCAGGTTGCCATGCTGCCGGAATCGTCCAGCAGGACGACGACGTCGATGGGTTCGGTGGCGGGGCCGGTGGGGACAGATGTTTGGGCGCTGTCCGCGGCAAAAAGGGGCGTGCTGTTGCTAAGGGTGGCGAACAGCAGCAAAATGCCCAGAAACGTTCTAAGAGATGAGAGAAGTTTACTATTCATACGTTGACATTGTATCACAAAAGAAAAGGTGACAGTCACTTTTGGCAGCGACTGTCACCGGTAACGTTATGGGAGGATGGGCAGTTCCACAAGCAATTATTGCACCAGCAGTTTGTCGAATAGCTGAGCAAATGAATCGTATGGAATTGCGCCTTGGATGATCTGCCCGTTGACATCGAAAGATGGGCGCAGACGGATGCCCGCGGTTTGGCGTTCCTGGTTTATGCGGGCGATTTTGTCGATGATGGTCTGGTCGCTCAGGCAGCTTTCAAAGGCGGCAGTGTTCAGCCCGTTTTCGCCAGCCAAAGCAACCAAGGTCGAGTTCTCCAGGTTCCAGAGTTCACCCTGGCGTTCGAAGAGGGTGTCGTGCATCTGCCAGAAGGCGATGGGCGATTGCTGGCCTGCGCATTCGGCAGCCTGATGGGCTTGGGCCGATTGGCCGTGATCGAGGACGTGCCAAAAGGCGAGTTGGACTTGCCCAGCGGCGACGTAGTTTTGCACAATGTCGGGTTCAACACGCAGCACGTGCGTGCGACAGGCACTTCAGAAGAAATCGGAGTAGTCGATGAGGCGGATGGGTGCGTTGGGGTTGCCCAGCACGTAGAGCCCGTCCACCAGGGAAGCGGTTTGGGCCCAGTCCGGTTCGGGTTCGGGGGCTGGGGTTTGTGTTGGCTCGACGACGGCTTCGGTGGCAGTTTCGGCCACAGGTTCGGCTGTAGCGGTCGGTTCGGTAACTACGGTAGCCGGTTGGGTAGCCGGTTGGGTGGCCGGTTGGGACGTTGGCTCAGTTGTCGGCTCGACTGTTGGCTCCGCTGTCGCTGTGGAAGCGGCTGGGGAATCTGCTGCCGGGGCCGTCTCTGGGCTGACCGCCGATTGCTCGGCAGCGGGCGCGCCGCAACCGGTGATCACTAGCAAGGCTGTTACGACAAGAGCTATGGTCAGGATCGGATGGCGGGTTGAAAGCTTCATTATTGGCCTGTGCTCGGTGGGTCTAGTAGTTCATTCAGAGCAGCCGCAAATTGATCTGCGGGCAGCGCGCCGGGGATCAGGCGGCCCTGGCCGTTGTAGACTACGACAAAAGTGGGGGTTCCCTGGACGAACTGGGAGCCTTCGACAAGATCGCTCTGCACTTTTTGCAATGTGGCTTCGTCGGCCCGGCAGGTGGCTAGTAATTCGGTGTCGACGCCCAATTCGGTGGCGATTTCGGCGAAGATGGCTTCCTGGTTGGAGCCAGCCCATTCGCTCATGCGCTGGAAGAGGATGTCGTGGGCTTCCCAGAAGTGGCCCTGTTCACCCACGCATTGGGCAAAGATGGCGGACGGGAAGGCGTAGGGGTGGGTAGACTGGACCGGGAAATGCTTGAAAATCCACATCACTTTGTCCGTTTCCACAAATTCTTTGTCCAGAACCGGTTGGGTTTCTAGGGTGTGGCGTTGGCAATAGGGACACTGGAAGTCACTGAATTCGACAACGACGATGGGCGCGTCTGGGTTGCCTCGCCAGAAGTCGCCGGCCAGGTTCGTGCCGGGTTGGTCTGGGTTGTCTTTCCAGTTTTCTGGCATGGCCCAGACGGGGAATTCGGGTGGGGCCTGGGCTTGGGCTGGGTCTACTGGCTCGCCGCCGCTGGCTATGGTTTTGAACCAGTTATCGAAGGTGTCGTAGGGCTGTGCGCCCACCAGTTGGTAGGATTTGCCTGTTTCTTCGACAACAAAATTAAAGCTGGGCGTGCCGCTGAAGCCGATTGTTTCTCCTTCGGATATGCTGGCGTTGATCCTGTCGGAGACGGCACTGTCGGCCAAGCAAGGGGTATACAGGGTTACGTCTGCGCCCGCTTCGCCAGCCAGACGCACAAACATGTCCGCCGGATCGGGCAGGTTAGCCCATTCGTCCTGGGTGCGGAAGAGCAGGTCGTGCATTCGCCAGAAAAAGGAGGCTCCTTGTTCAGCCACGCAGGTGGCGGCTGCGGCTGCGGCAAAGGCATTAGGGTGGAGCGAAGGTATGGGGAAGTCTCGAAAGACGAACTTTACCTGGCCGGTACGCACAAAGCTGCTGGCTAAGGCAGGCTCGGTTTGCAGAACGTGGCGTTGGCAGAAGGGGCATTGGTAATCGCTGTATTCGTAGACTGTCACAACTGCGTCTGGGTTGCCGCGGTAGGGGAAACCCTCGTCGGTGAAGCCGACGGGAATGCCATCGAGGGTTTCTTGATCATCCTGGGTTGGGGCCGTAGTTGGCTGCGGCTCTGGGGCTGGGGTCCCTGCCGCGATTGGGGGCGCAAATTGACAGCCTGCCAGAACAAACAATAGGGAAACGAGAAGGAGAAATCCCTTCGAGTGAGAAGCTAGACGAAAAAACATGGGGATATCTCCTTCGCAGAAATGGGTCTGTAGCTCACGCAATATACCATTGCTTTGGTTATACAAAATGGAATGTTTGCTGTATAGGGAATAGGGTTTGAATGTTCTGTGGTTTTTATATCACAGAGCGCACTGTTTCATTGTAACCGTGGGGACATTCCCCGGTCAATTTCACAAATGCTGGGTGCTATTTGGGTTCTTGCCGCCGTATTTGCCAAAGCGCCAGCAGCAGTGCCAAAGAACCAAAGAGGGCAGCCATGGCCAAGAGTCGGTAGGGCTGTGGTCGCTGCATGGGCCCTGGCTCTTGTGGTTGATCGATGGTGACAATGGCGGGAGCCACTTTGCGGTCGATCTGGGCGACTACTGTGGGCGTGGGCATGGGGATCGATGTGGGCGTAGCTGTCGGCGGTTCGGGCGTGGATGTCTCGGTGCTGGTTGGTGTGGGTTCCACGATTTCAGTTGGTATTTCGGTCGGTATTTCGGTTGGTATTTCGGTCGGCGTCTCTGTTGGCACGGGTGTGTCCGTGTCGACGGGCAGCGGTGTGCCTGTTGGCAGCGGGCTTTCTCCTGATCGCTCGCCCGGTGTGGTGACGATGACCGGGGTTTCGGTTGGTATTTCGGTGGGGACGGGTGTTTCTGTTGGGATGGGCGTATCGGTGGCCGTTTCGGTTGGGATCGCTGTAAAGGTTGGTGTTGCGGTCTGTTCCGGTGTTGGCAACGGCGATGTCGGCCCAGGTGTAAATGTAGGCGTTTGTGTGGGGGTTGGGGTCACTGTTGGCGCAATGGATGTGAAATCCGGTGGTGTTGGTGTTGCTGTCAGCAAGGGGGAAAGGTAGTATGTGGGTGTCGATGAAGGTGTCGGTGATCCCGAATTGCCGATGCTGATAAAGCAATTTTCAATCCCATACGAGCTTGTGTTGATCTGGGCTTTGTTGTGGTCGTGCAGGATAACTTGAGTAAAATTGAAGAGGGCTACCGTGTCGTTGACACCCTGCAATGGCCCAAAGGCAAGCTCGGTAAAGTTGCCAACCATTGTGGATGAGACGGGGGTAGAGATAGCTAATTGGATCTGACCAGTAGTTGGATTGACACTGTTTTGGCTGAATGAATTTACGGGAAAGACAACGCCTGGGCTTAGGTTGATCACGTCGACTGTGGAAATGTCCTGGTCTATTATTTGCACGGCCGCGGGGTTATAGGTCAGTGTGATGTTGAAGGTGGTGAGAGGCGGGAGTTGGTCGGCAAAAACTACCAACCGGGTCGAGCTGCCCCGGGTAATCTGGGTTTCGTCTAATTTGCAGCCGATTCTTGGCACAGGCGACGTTTGGCTGTAGAGCGCAACAACGCCAGCAAAGGCAAGAGAAAAGGTGATGAGCAAGGTAAGAATTCGGCGTTGCATTGGGTGGGCGACTCTGGTTGGCGGGATGAGAGACAATCTGGGGTCGAGTAGATGGTGATCCCATTATATCATCGTTGACCAG
>JAHEML010000924.1 GCA_024643705.1 Caldilineaceae bacterium
CCCCGGGTGATTGGCGACGGCTTGGGTTACCCATTCCAGAACGATCCCCGCCCCATACGCGAGCAGATTAAAGAATTCTTGCGGAATCGCACAGTACTTCTTGTGCTGGACAATTTCGAGCATTTGCTGGATGGGGCCGCCCTGTTGGTCGAATTGCTTGAAAATGCGCCGGGGCTGAAGCTTCTGGTCACATCCCGCGAGCGGCTGCATCTTCACGCCGAGACGCTCTTTCGGCTGGACGGCCTGGCCTATCCCACGACGGATTTCCGCGCTACCCAGGGCCATGTCTATGGAGCAGTCGAGTTGTTTCTTGCCGGTGTACACCGCCAGCGCGGAGACTTTCAGCCCACCGATGCCAATTGGGCAGCGATTGCCAACATCTGCCGTTCAGTCGGTGGGCTACCTTTGGGCGTCATCCTGGCCGCGGCGTGGTCTGGCTCGCTCTCGGTTCAGGAAATCGAGGCGGAACTGGCGCGGGACAGTAGTTTTTTGGCTCAGGAAATGCCAGACCTGGACCCGCGCCACCGAGCCATCAGCCGGGTCTTCGAGCAGACATGGCAGCGCCTTTCTGCCGAAGAGCAAGGAGTGTTGGCCGGATTATCAATACTTGTCGGGGGGTTTGATCGGGAAGCAGCCGGGGCGATTGCCGGGGCCACATTGCCCATCCTCACACGGCTGGTAGATCGGTCACTGGTTTGGCGGATCGGTGGTGGACGCTACGATCTTCACGAGTTGGTGCGCCAGCTTGCCCGGCAAAAGCTGGTCGAAGCCGGACTGGAGGGGAAGTACCGAGATTCGCACAGCCGTTGGTTTTTGGGACAATTGGCCGAGCAAGAGACCAGCCTTAAAAGCACAGAACAAGAAATAGTCCTTGTCAAAATCGAAAAAGATCGGGAAAATATCCGAGCCGCCTGGCTGTGGGCGATCAAAACCGGGGAAACCGCTCTGCTCCAACAAGCCATCGAAGTTCTGGGCATCTTCTACGAGCAGCCGGGCTACTGCCAAGAGGGCGAGACGGTGTTCATGCATACGACCACCCAGTTGGGAAGTCCATCCACACCCCGAGAGCACCTATTGCACGGCTGGGTGCGAGCCTGGCATGGCTTTTTTCTACACCAGGTGGGTCAACCCACATCTGCCAATCAAGAAATGGCTCTGGCCCTGACGCACCTCGCAGAGAGTTCTCTGCGAGAAAGAGAGACCGCAGCCCTGCACGCATTTGTCTACCTTCACCGGGTTGGCGACCTGATGACCAATCGCCAGCGGACAGAGATGAGGGTGGACGTACGCCAAGCATTGGCAATCTACAGCGAACTCAACGACGATTGGTGGAGAGTGCGGGCGTTGCTCGTGCTGGGGCAGATAGATACATTCAACATTTCTGTGCGGCAAGGGCTGGAGTGGTTTCAGCAAGCTCAGACTATGGCACACCGGTTGGGCTATTGGGCTGGCGAAAGACAAGCAATCGAACGCATGAGTTTTGCGACAGAACATTTGGGGCAAACTGAAGAGGGCGAAAGGCTTGCCCATCAAGCGTTGGGGATGATCGATGATCCCAATCGGAAACTTCCCATACTTCAGCGGCTGGCCTTTGTACAAATTGCAACCGGGCGTTTTGAAGAGTCTGCCGCGGCAAGCCATCATTGCATTCAGTGGGCACAGACAGTGGGCCTTGGCACCCGGCAGAGGGCGTTTCTCTACAACAATCTGGCGCGGGCCTACCTGGACTTGGGCCGTTTTGCCGAAGGTAAAGAAGTAGCCTTAACCAACGTCGCTGATTGGAAAAAGACTTATGGATGGGAACAACCCTTCCTCCAACGGTCAGCCGCCATGGGCGTGTTGGCAACCGGCGACGCGCCAGAGGCCTTCCGGCTGATGTGGCAAACCGTACAAAGCCAACAGCAAATGGGCAACGAGAACGCCCTTGCGCTCAGCGGGGCCTTCGTCGATTGTGCTTATCCGGCTCTGGCGTTGAACAATCACGGCGAAGCGTGCCAGATGTTGGTGGAGGGTTTACGGCTGGTCCAGCTATCCGAGACCCACCATCATACTTGTCTGGCTCTGCCCGCAATTGGGGTACTCTTTGCCACCGAGGATCGGCTGGAAGATGCCGCTTTTGTCAATGGGGCCAT
>JAHEML010000152.1 GCA_024643705.1 Caldilineaceae bacterium
CTGGCCTACACGCTCTACGGTGATCCCAACATGCGGGTAGAATGGGGCACTGTGCAGCCACCAGCCGACGCCCCCTAACCGAATCTCCGTGCATCAACCTCGGTTGACTATGCCCAATGCCCCGGCACAGAGTATAATTCTCCACTGAACTCGCGCCTATGCAACAGTGATTCACCGACACAGAGTGCCATTCATTTTCCTATGCAACCCTCTCTTGCCTACCCGCCCATCGAAGACTGGACAGCGCCAGAATTTGCCCCTGTGGTCTCGGCCCTGCTGGCAGAACGCGCACCCATTTATGTGGTTGGTGGCGCAGTACGCGACTATCTCCTGGGCCACACCAGCGGTATTGCCGACCTGGACTTGGGGCTTGCCGGGCCGGTGTTGCCTGTAGCTCGGAGTGTGGCAGACCTGCTGGGCTGGGCCTACTACCCCCTGGATGCCGAACGAGATGTGGCCCGCATTGTCCTCGTCGGCGACGATGCCCCCAATCTGGTCTGCGATCTGGCCGCCCTGCGTGGTGATCTGGCCACAGATTTGGGTCTGCGAGACTTCACCGTCAACGCGATGGCCTTGGAGCTAGCCCCCAATAGTCCGCCCCGTCTGGTTGACCCGCGTGGCGGATTCAACGACTTGGCCGCACAGCAAATCCGGGCCGTCAGCAACACCAGCCTGACGGCAGACCCCATTCGGGCCTTGCGGGCTGTGCGTTTTGCCGGACAATTGGGCTTTGTCATCGCGGACGAAACTGTGACCCAACTCCGGGAGGTAGGCCAAGAGGTGTTGGCGACAAGTCCCGAACGCCACAGGGACGAACTCTGGAAAATCTTTTCCCTGTCCCATCCGGGAGACGCCCTGGAACAGCTCCAGCAATTGGGCTTGCTCGCCCATCTATTGCCCGAAGTCGCCCAGCTGGATGGGGTGGCCCAGAGCGCGCCCCACCGATGGGACGTCTTTCGGCACACGGTTGGTGTCATGGAATACGCCGCAGCTCTGCGCGATTGGCTGGCGCCTGATCAGGCGGCTGACAGCGGGATCGAATTGGAGCCAGCACTGGCCGAGACCCTGGCCCCCTGGCGCGCCCGACTGGCCGAGCATATGGGTGAAGAGTTGGCCCAAGGCCGCACCCGGAGCAACCTGCTGATTTGGCATGGGCTTTTCCACGACACGGGCAAACCGTCGTGTGCCAGCCAAGAATTCGATGAGAATGGGCGAACCCGCATCCGTTTTCTGGGCCACCAGGAGGTGAGCGCACGTCTGGCCGAAGAGCGGGCAACGTCGCTCCATTTCAGCCGCCGGGAAGCGCAGATCATGGGTACGGCCGCGGCTGCCCACATGCGCCCACACCAACTTCTGGATGCGTTTGGCGATGGCGCAATCAGTCGCCGGGCTGCCTATCGCTTTTTTCGGGATACTGCCACCGGCGGCAGGGATGATCAAACGGGGCTGGATGTACTTCTGCTGGCATTGGCCGACTATCAGGCCACTGGCATCGAGAGAGGCGAAGCGTGGCGGCGCTATTTGGCGGGTGTGTCCACCCTGCTCGACTTTGCCTTTGCCCCGACAACCAAGGCCATGCGCCCGCTGATCGATGGCCGCAGCCTGATGGGGGCGCTGAAGCTGTCGCCGGGACCGCTGGTGGGCGATCTATTGGAGGCAATCATCGAAGCCCAGGTAGCTGGCGAGGTGAGCAACGAAGCCGAAGCGCTTGCTCTTGCCGCAACACTGCTGCACGCGGAGGGGAGATGACGCCGATTGCACGGATTTGCGCAGATCTAACCCGTGTGAATCCGTGCCGCCCGTGAAAATCCGTGTCCTTATTTTCCAAATCAAGAGTCCATGACCCAACCGATCTGCCCACACATTGGCGCACTCGATACCGATGAGAATCGGCGTGATGCAGCCGCATATCCCAGCTTTGAAAATCACTGCTTTGTGGTGCACCTGATCGATCCGTCCAGCGACGAATTGGAGAGCCGTGAGCAGTTGCTCCTGCGGGATCAGGCTACCTATTGCCTTGGCGAAAGCTATCGCCTTTGCCCGCGGTTTCGCGCGCTTCAGCCCGGCGCAGGTGAACCCTTTTCCCCCCAAATGCTTTCCGATCAGTTCGATCTGGACAATGGCCTTGCCTTCGATCTTCCACCCGAAAGATCGCCCAGGGTGGGTCTGTGGGCGGGCGTGGCGTCGTTGCTGCTTGTCATCTTTCTTTGTGGCGGCTCGCTGGCAGCCTATACTGGTTGGCGACTGGTCAATCGGGGCATTGCCGGCCTGGGTCAGCAGGTGGGCAACCAGCCAGAAAGTGCGGCACCGGGCCAGGTCATCCTGTTGGTCACCCAGACGCCTCTACCAACGCAACCTGGTGGCCTGCCCGTGATTGTGACCGCCCCACCCACCCCGACGCCAACATCGGCCTTTGCCTTCCCCCCTGCGGTGACAGCCACACCGGACGACAGCGGGCAGTCTGGGCCGATTGTGATTACGACACCTACACCCCAAAACCAGGGCAACGATGAGATAGCTGCCCCCGAACTGGCCCCGGAATTGGCAACAGCGGTGGCAGGGTCGCTGGTGATCACTCAGCCGGGAGACACCCCGCCTACCCCCACCCGACGCCCAACCCCGATCTTTGTGGTGCCAACCAGTACACCGGGCATTCCGGGCGTTCCTGGCAACCCAGAAACTCCGGGCTTTGGGCCTACAGCCACACTCGTCGATGTGACCCCACGGGTGAATTTCCGTGCGGCCCATCAAACGCTGCCCCCCGGCGAATGCACCACAATCTCGTGGGATGTGGAAAATGCCCGGGCTGTTTTCTTGGATGGGGAAGGGGTCTTTGGTCGGGGGGAACGACGCACATGCCCCCAATTTACCAACAGAATCTATACCTTGGTGGTATTGCGGATCGACGGCAGCGAAGAGACCCACATCGTCACCGTAGATGTGGTCCCCTACACGCCGACGCCGACCATCACGCCAACCAACACACCCGTGCTGACACCTACACCAACCTGGACGCCCGAAGGCCCACCCGCAGCCACTGCGATTCCGCCCAGCTATGGGGTACAGTTGGCGGTGGAGGGTGGCAACCAAAAACGATGTACTGCTGGTCAGCGTTGCGACATTCAGTTGGTAGTGGACAATACAAGCAGTCTGTCCGACGAAATCTTCGTCAACCTGAGCAAGGAGAATCCGTGGAGTTCAGCCCTATGCCGGGACAACGACAATTGCGGAGATAGCGTGCTCTCGGTGGGTGTGGCAGGCGCAAATCGTGCTTCGATTATTTTGCGGGTGATTGTGCCAGATGGCACAGCAGGGCAGAGCTACACCTTTCAATTGGAGGCTGTGAGCGGCAATTCGGGGCGAACAGTTTCATCTGGCCTGGTATTGGTAACACTCACCTCCCAATAGCCGAAGCTGGTCGCCTTACCATATTTTCAGTCACATTGACAAATCCATTCACCAATGTTTAGATGATCCTCTATGGAACGCTTGGAAATTCAGGCCGCAGTGGCCAAGATCGGCAAATATGCCACCAAAGAAAGCGGCGATACGGTTGAAATGGTCGAACGGCCCCACGGGGGCATCACCCTGGTGGTGGTCGATGGTCAACGCAGTGGGCGCAGCGCCAAATCCATCAGCAATCTGGTGGCGCGCAAAGCGATGAGTCTGGTGGCAGAGGGCGTGCGGGATGGGGCAGTCGCCCGTGCCACCCACGACTACTTGCGTACCTTGCGCGGCGGCAAAGTCAGTGCCGAGCTGCACATTGTCAGCATCGACCTGGTCACACGGACCCTGGTCATTAGCCGCAACAGCCGTTGCGCAGCATTTCTGCGCCGGGGCGAGCAGATCGAATGGCTGGATCAAAGCTGCGATGCGGTAGGCATTCACCTCAACACAAAGCCAGCCATTACCGAAATCCCCTTGGCCGCGGGGACCACACTGGCGGTCTTTACAGACGGCATCCTTGGCGCGGGATCGCGGGCAGGCAAAGGGATGGATGTAGCGATGGTGATTGAAGCACTCGATGGGGATGGAAATACACCTGTCCAAACCCTCGCTGATGGGATTTTAGCCAATGCGCTGGCCCTGGATAGTGGGCGCGCCCAAGACGATTGTACGGTGCTGGTTGTGAAACTGGTCACCGATAAACAGGCCGATGATATTCGGCGCATGGCAATAAGTTTCCCAATCGGATGAATGATGGAGATTCTCCGGACTGAAAGAGGCCCTTGTGGACCCTGACCAATCCGAGTGGGAAAAGTTGCCCCTCGTCAAAGTAGTTGGCGTGAGTGCAGCGGGCAAGTCTACCCTGGTGGCTGGCCTACGTGCAAAGGGCTACAATGCTCGGCCTGCCAGCCAGGAGCATAGCCATTCACCCGAAATGTGGCGCAAGATTCGCCCACCAGTCGTGTTGATCTACTTGGAAATCGACTTGGATACCCAGCAGGAGCGCCGCCCCGATGTTTCATGGAGCCCTGATTGGCTAGCCACCGAGGAGAAACGGTTGGCCCACGCCCGACAACATGCAAGCCTGGTTCTCGACACACGGGGTATGGCCGCAGCAGACGTGTTGGGGCTGGTCTTGGCTTGGCTGGATAAACATCCACTCGACCACGCCGACAGCCCCTTGCCGCCTGTGCCAAAAACAGGCAGCGCTGTGGCCGGGGGCCTGCTTTGACACCGACGACGAAATCAACAAAATAAGAACCAACAATTACGCGGCATACAATCCAAATGGAGAAACGTGATGTCCGAACTGCATGAATCCCCCTACATATTTGGTCTACACGAAGACGGTGGCGAGAACCACATGGCCACTGCTGGGCGCAAGGGCTGGGTGCTCTTTACCGAGGGTTTGGGCAGCAACCCCAACGACCAGAGCGGGCGCGACTATTCCCGATGGGCCAACGCCGGCTATGGGGTGATGGTGCGCCTGAACAACGCCTACAAGCCCGAAGGCACCATCCCGGCCCCAGACAAATATGCCGACTTTGCCAGACGTTGCGGCAATTTTGTCGCCGCCAGCCCAGGCTGCCACATTTGGGTTATCGGCAACGAGATGAACTTTTGGGTGGAAAGGCCCGGTGCATTCGCCAGCCCAGACCTACCCTTCAGCCGAAGCATAGACCCCATCGAGCGGGACGGAAATCTGCGCTCTATGCCCGATCGCTTTGCTGCGCTGCACCCCGAACGCGCCCTAAGCCGAGGCGTGGAACATGGACAGGCCATCACACCCAGCGATTATGTCCGCTGCTACAAGCTCTGCCGCCAGGAGATCAAACGCAGACAGGGCAGGGCCAGCGATCAGGTACTCGTTGGCGCCGTGGCCCCCTGGAACAACAACACAGCCTACCCCGGCAACCCAGATGGGGACTGGGTGCGCTATTTCCAGGATATTCTTGGTGGGCTTGGCCCCGATGGATGCGACGGGTTTACGCTGCATGCCTATACCCACGGAACCAATCCGGAGTTGGTGCGCTCAACTGGCAAGATGAACCCCCCTTTTCAAAACCGTCATTACCACTTTTTCACCTACCGGGATTTTATGGAGGCAGTGCCGGCCAACATGCGCCATCTGCCCGCCTACATCACCGAGGCCGACGAAGATGATCCTTGGGAGAACGCCAACCGGGGTTGGATCAAAGAAGCCTATGCAGAAATTCATCGCTGGAACCAGACACCAGGCAACCAGCAGATACGCTCCCTGATCCTCTACCGCTGGCCCGAAATCGACCGCTGGGTGATCGTGACCAAAGGCAACGTGATCCAGGATTTCAAAGAGGCGTTGGCGAACGATTACCGCTGGAAACCATCCGAAGTTGTGAATCCACCAACCGATGAACGTCCAAACGGCAACACCGATTCAACCACTTTTCGGGCAGGCGCGAATGTCTATACGACAACAATTGTCCGCTTGCGTCAATCGCCGGGATATGTGGGCAAGGGGCCAGAAGACGTGGTGATAGAATTACCACCCCATACCCCTGCCACCATCGTAGAAGGACCGCGAAACGTGGACAACCTGGTTTGGTGGCGTGTTAAGTGCCAGATCGTCGATGGCACATCCGCCGACGGATGGTCGGCCCAGGCTGTCGGTGCCAATTCGCCGTTGTTGGCTTTGGGTGCGCCACCCACTGTGCCATTTACCATTGGTGCGCGTATCTTCACCCTGGATACGGCCCGCCTGCGCAAGACGCCGGGGTTCCGGGGCAAACAAGAGAGCGATATTGTGGCCGACCTACCGATAGATGCCCTGGCAACGGTAGCCGAAGGGCCACGCATTGTGGATGGGCTTGTCTGGTGGCGTATTCAGGCCACCGTGAACCGGAAACCAGAGACAGGTTGGGTGGCCCATGCCGCGGTCAACGGCCAGCCTTTGCTCCAAGCCAGCAAGCAACCAGGGGGCGGAGGGACTACCGATCCTGTCATCCCCAAACCCGTGATCCCGACGGGCAAATTCCAAGCGGGCGCCACTGTTTTTGCCCAGACATTTGTCAATCTGCGGCGCACACCCGGTTACCTAGGCAAGACCCCAGACGATATCGTGGGCGAAATGGCCTATGGCAAACCAGGCAAAGTTGTGGCAGGCCCCAAAAATGCTGACGACTTGACCTGGTGGCAGTTGGCCCACACCGACACTGAAAATCGTGCATTGGTGGGCTGGGCGGCCGAAAGCGGCCCGGACAAGAGCGAACTGCTCGCAACCAGCGCGCCCCCCCCACCGAAACCTATCGAAACACCTGGGTTTTCCACCTATACAATCGGCGCATCGGTGACAAACATCTCGCCTTATCCCGTAAACGTACGTCAGTCGCCGGGGTATGCGGGCAAGCCCGACAGCGATATCGTTTCGATGGTTCCTGCTAATGCTCTGCTGCGCCTGGCCGAAGGACCACACCAGGCAGATGGACTGACCTGGTGGCGGGTGACGGGAGTGGAAGATCCGACCATCGACGGATGGATGGCCGAGGTTAGCCCAATTGGCGTTCGACTGTTGGCCCCGGCCCTTTTCCGCAACCTGATCAATCTGGGTGTACCCTACAGCGGCAATCATCCCCTGTACCAATTGTGGGGCGAGAATCCTCAGATTTACGGGGCATTCAAATACGATGGCGTCCCGCTGAAAGGGCACAACGGTATCGATATTGCCACGCCCATCGGTACGCCCATTCTGGCTACCGAGGCAGGCACGGTGACGGATGCGGATTTCCTGCCCGGTGGGTATGGTAACTGGGTGCGGGTAGCCCATCGCTGGGGCCACTCGGACTACGCCCATCTGAACCGCTCGATTGTGCGGCCTGGACAGGCGGTTGTCAAGGGAACTGTACTGGGCGAGTCGGGCAATTCGGGCAACAGCACTGGTCCCCATCTGCATTTCAGCATCCGCATCGATCCATACATGCGGACAGATGGCTGGGGCGGCTTCTGCGATCCCATGCCCTTCCTGGACCAATCCAAACTCAATCTCGTCCTCTACGGCCGGGATTTGGAGGCCATTCGGGATATTCCCCGCTATGCGCCCACCCCGCCGCCTGTGGAAGAGCCGGGGCGACGGCTGCCGTAGTCTGGAGACCGGGGACTGGGAATTGGGTAGTCGTCCTGATTCCCTGTCCCCGATCCCCAGTCCCAAGTCCCTAACATCGGAGGTGTTTTTATGTCACAATTCCACAAATTCGGCTTTCACGTCAACCGCACGGGGGACGACGTGTTGGA
>JAHEML010000925.1 GCA_024643705.1 Caldilineaceae bacterium
AGCCCAGTACATCGTCCCCTTGCCAACAGTGCAGGCTGATAGGGATTTGGGCCAGCAATTGCAGGCTGCGGTCGGTATCCACGCCCAAGGCAGCGTAACGTTCTTTAGCCAGGGCGTATGATTTTTCGATGTGGTTGGGTGAAGGTTGTCCGTCCAAGAGAGGGTCTCCTCTGTGGGGTGATTTGTAGAATTGAAACGCAAGTTTGGTGCGGTTTGATGTATGGAAAAAGTATACTACACACTCACAACCAGACCCGCTCCGGGGCCTGCTTGGCAGGGAAATATGGTCGCTTCTCGCCCAGTTTGTGCCATGTAGGTTCGGCTCACGTACCCCATAAACTCGTCCACCTGCCCATCGGGAACCAGCGAAATCACGCAGCCGCCCCAGCCTGCGCCGGTGAGCCTGGCTCCGGCCACTCCGTCCACTTGCCGGGCTGCGTTCGTCAACACGTCCAACTCCGGTGTGCTGATGCGGTACTCTTCCCGTGCACTGGTGTGGGCATCGTCCAGCAGCTCGCCAACTCGCGGAATTTCGCCTCGATCCAGGGCATCCACCGCGGCCAACACCCGATGGTTCTCCGTCCAGACGTGGCGACAACAAGCCCTCACCCGCAGGGGAGCATCCTCTGGTACATTGGGAAGATCGCCCAATTCGACGCCTGCTGCGCGTAATGACGCCACACTCGCGTCCTCAGGCAGATGGCTCTCCAATGTCGCCCAATCCAAATTCTCTACATCCCGCAGATGGGTGATGCCGGGCACTTCCCGGCGCAGGAGTGCTACCCCTGCCCGACAGGCCGCCACCCGTTGATTGAACTCGTTGCGGGTGTTGGCATGGCGCACGCCGCTGTCCATCACCAGCAGCCGGTAGCCCGCGGGCAAGGGAATGGGCCGGGTGCGGAAATCGCCATTTCTATCGGGCCGACAGTCGAGAAAGAGAGCGTGGCCCCGTTGCGCCAGCAGAGCGATAAATTGGTCCATGATCCCGCCCCGGGTTCCCACATACCATTCTGCGTCCGAGCAGAGGCGGGCCATCTCTGCGCCGTCCCATTGCCACCCCGCAAAGTGGGCAAAAGCGACAGCCATCGCTACTGTCAGCGCCGACGAGGAACTGACACCTGCGCCACGGGGCACACCGAAAGGCGGCGCGGCGCTCACCAACCCATCAAATCCAGCCACGGGCGTGCCAAGCAGCCGGGTCAACTCTTGGGCAGGGCCGCGGGCATAGTTGCTCCAGTCACCGGCGGGTGCGCTGGGGATGGTATCACTCACGGCAAACTGGCGTTGGGGGAAGTCGCCGCTCTCCATATTTGCCAGATGCACCTGCCCATCCGACCGTGGACGGGCAAGCAAAAGCACATCCCTGTCCAGTGCTACAGGCAGCACGTACCCATGGTTGTAGTCCGTGTGCTCTCCGATGAGGTTCACCCGGCCCGGCGCGCGGAAAGTATGCACCAGTCCCGGGCCGTAGCGCTCTCGAAAAACGTCCAGCGCACTGCGGTAGCGAGCGCTCTGTACTTCTGCGCCTGGGCCATAAATCGTTTCCAACCGAGAAGAAAGGTCAATCATACAAGAATCCGTATGTCTGTTTTTTAATCTGAACAGCGAGAATGAACGGTCGGGTGCTGACGAGTCAATTCCTGACTGGTCAGGGAATGGGGTTGATTGGCTCTCCGTCGACCCAATCAACCTGGCGTCGGGAGAGGTACCAACTCTTACCGCTGTCGTTATTACCCTGGTAAAAGAGATGGGTTGTGCCGTCCTTGTCGGTGAACAGAAAAGGATGGCCCGATTCGCTGCTGTTCCATTCACCCGGCTGCCCGTTGGCCAGGAAGGGTTCTTCCCACAGCCGCTGCCACTGAATTCCATTTGTACTCACAGCCACGCCCACCTGCTGGGGCGCGTTGTTGTAAGCCCCGGCATAGAACATCACCAGCCGCCCGTCCCGCTGGCAGAGCGCGGGTGCTTCGATGCAATCCTGCTCCCAGGCCAACGCAGGCTGAAGAATTGGTCCGTCGCCCAACTGCCGCCACACCTTCCGGCTATAATCGCTCTCCAGCGGTGCGGCAGCCACCCCCAACATTTGCACCCGAAAAGCGGGGTCACGGGTAGCGTAGAAGAGAAGAAGTC
>JAHEML010000926.1 GCA_024643705.1 Caldilineaceae bacterium
CGGCGGCTGTCACCAGTCCGGCATAGTCGCCCACATTTTCGATGCCCGCTTGTGCCGCCAATGTCTGGGTACGCTGGCTGCGATCCCCCAGCGCGGCCACCACCCGCAAACCGTTTTCCGCCAGCCGCCGCCCCACCGCGTGGCCCATATCGCCGGGGCTGAGAATTCCAATTGTTGAGAACACTTTTTCCTCTTTTCAAGGTGATGGAGTGGTCACTAAAAGTCTATTTGTCCGTATTCCGGAGGGGGTGTATTGTTTATCCAACCCGTATCTTATCATACGCCATTCGGGATGGACAGGCTGCATAAATGATAGGCGGTGCAAATTGGATGTAGTCAACCAAAAGGAGTGTTTGCCATGAAAATCAAAGAGATTCGTGCGGTCGCGGTCGATCTCACACCCCAAGCCAAAACAAAGCCCCGGGTGCCCCAACGCGAAACCAATGGATTCATCAGCCCCATGGCGCGCTATCCCGAATTCAGCCGAGCCGGGTGGGGCAACCAGTGGACGCGGGTAGCCTGTGTTGTCACCGCCGAGGATGGAACCTGGGGGTTGGGGCTGACCAACAACAGTGGACCCGTGCTGAGTCTGATCAATGATCACTTTGCCCCGCTGCTGGTCGGCCAGGATTGCATGGCGACAGAAAAAGCATGGGATCTGATGCGCCTGGCTTCTGCGCCCTATCATACGGCGGGGCTTGCCAGCTACGCCATCAGCGCTGTGGATAATGCACTGTGGGATCTGAAGGGCAAGCTCCTGGGCTGTCCGGTCTATGAATTGCTGGGCGGGCCGCAGAAGGACAAAATTTTCTGCTATGCCAGCAACACAGACCTTTCTTATGACACCGAAAGCAGCATTGATTGGTTTCTGGAATTGGGTTTCAAAGCGGTCAAGCTATTTGCCCGCCACGGCCCACAGTCAGGCATCGAAGGCATCCGCAAAACCGAAGAGCTTGTGGCCCGCACCCGGGAGCAGATCGGCGATGACGTGGAATTGATGCTCGATGCGTGGATGTCGCTCAACGTGGAATATGTGGTGCGCTTGGTCGAGGCGCTGAAGCCGTATCGCCTGAAGTGGCTGGAGGATTATCTGCTGCCAGAGGACATGGATAGCTATTTCAAAGTACGCCAACGCGTGCCCGGCCAAATCCTCGCCACCGGCGAACACTGGTACACAATCCACCCCTTTGCTCTGGCCGCGGGGCAAGGGCTGGTCGATATTCTCCAGCCGGACGTGAACTGGGCTGGCGGTGTCACCGCGCTAGTGCGCATCTGCCACATCGCCGAAGCCCACGGTCTGACTGTCATCTGCCACGCGGGGATGAACTACCCCTACGGCCAGCACCTCTCATATGCCATGCCCGCCATCCATTGGGGGGAGCGTTCCGAAGGGGTCTCGCCTCCCGGTGTCCCACTGGAGGAGCGGGTTGTCCTGCCAGGGACACCGGTGATCAAGAACGGCTACCTTATCCCCAGCAACGCGCCCGGCTTTGGCATCGAAGTGACAAAAGAGTGGCTGGAAGAGAGGGCCATCTGAAACCAGCGAGTGAAACGTAAAGCGTGAGATCACTCGATCTGATCTCACGCTTCACGTTTCACCTGTCATCATGTTTCGCTTTTATGTCCTGTGCCCTCGCGGATCCTCGCCAAAAGGCGTCACATCTGCCGTCTGGATAGTCCAGTCCAGCAGACGCCGCTCCAGTTCGGCCTGAATCTCCCGATATTCCTCTGTGCCGTGGAGATTGTGCAATTCCTGGGGGTCTGCGGCCAGATCATACAGCTCGCCCACGCCGGTGGGTCGATGCACCAGCTTGTGGCTGGTCGTGCGCATCATCACATCCCGGCAGACGCTGTTGGGATGGGTCTGTTGCAATTGCCCTTTGGGAAAGTAGATATGATCCGGGTTGCGCGCGAACTGGTCCCGGTGGGGCTGGCCTTCGAAGCAGTGGGGTTCGTGGGGCGCGTAGCCGCCTTCGCAGAAGACGGCCCGATCCGGATCACCCGCTGCCCCGTGGAGTTGGGGGGTCAGGGAGCGGGCAAAGTGGGTGTGCTGGGCCTCGATTTTTTTGGGGCTGCCTGCTCGTGAGGCAGCCTGCCCAGCCAGTTCCAGCGTCGTCGCCATCACATCGA
>JAHEML010000927.1 GCA_024643705.1 Caldilineaceae bacterium
ACTGCTCGTGCTGCTGGTGCCGTCGATTATCTGTGGCGCGTTGGCCTATGCCCTCTTCCTGCGCGACGAAACGCTGGTGCTGGAATGAAACAGAAATTCAATTTTTGCCAGACTGTTGCTGTGAGCCTACTTTTCTGTCTGCTGCTGCTCATACTCATAAACTATCCACCCGTTCGAGCCGACAGCCTCACACAGGCCCAGAATGTGCAGGCGGGCCAAACGGCACTCTTTACAGTAGAGCTACGCAACGAGACCTCTGCCAGCCACAGCTACACACCGACCCTCGCCGGATTGCCGGCCGATCTGGGCATCTCTTTTACACAGAACGGGCCGCTTGTGGAGAAAGTGGATATTCCACCACAAACCGCTGCGCAGATTGTCATCCGGGTGGAGACAAAAAGCGATACATCCGTCGGGACGTACAGCGGGCTTTTTACAGCGACACGGGACGACGGTCTTATGCTACAAATGCCCTTGGCGCTGATGGTGGAAAACAAATACGCGCTGCAAATCACCAATCAAAGCCTCAACCTCGCGGCTTTCAGCGGGCAGGAATTCACCTTTGATCTGACGGCCGTCAACAGCGGTGCAGTGGCGGTCAGCCACGTGGCCCTGCAAACCGAAGTGCCGAGCAAGTGGATTGTCCAGACCGACCCGGTCGCGGTGGATTCTCTGGCACCTGGCGCAAGCGTGACTTTTCATGCACGGGTGCTGGTTCCACCGTCACAAGTAGCGATTGACCAGCCACTGGCGCTAACAGTTCGGAGCGATCAGGTGAGCAGTGAAGATGCGAAGGTTGTTGTACGGGTGCAGAAAAGCCCTAACTTTCTTTACGGGGCTGGCGCACTGACTATTTTGGTCGCGGCCGGAGTATTCGTCTATTTCCGTCGCAAAGGGCGACGATAATCCATAGGAGTGAATCCAGTGTCAACAATCAGCACCTCCCTGCCATCCAATGTCACCGGGGCACCACCCCGATCTGTCGAGTCCTATCAGCCGCCCCATCCCAGAACAATTGTGGCGGTGATTGCCAGAAAGGAGATCACCGATGCGCTGGGAAACCGGCTCTTTCTGCTGGCTCTGGTTCTGCTTGTCACCTTGAGCCTAATCGCCGTTGGCCTCGGTGCGGTGACTGTTCATACCCGGCTGGCTGAATATCAGCAGGCGGTTGATCTGCTCAAAAGCCTGGGCAAGACGACGATTCCGCCCATGCCCACACTCAACCCGTTGGCTGTCTCCAAGACATTCATCAACTATCTGGCTATGCTGGGTGCACTGATGGGGATCATTCTGGGTTTCACGACGATTTTCAAAGAGCGCCAGGCCGGTGCACTGCCCATGATTCTCTCTCGCCCGGTCTATCGTGACCAATTGCTCACAGGCAAAGTGCTGGGTAATGGTCTTCTGATGCTGGCCCTGACCCTGGCTGTGGGTGTGGCGACGATTCTGGCACTGATTGTTGTGGGCGGCATGAGGCTGGGCGGCGATGCCGTGATGAAGGTGGCCCTGACGATGGGGATGTCTTGGCTCTATATGCTGACATTCTTTTTGCTGGCAATGTTCTTCACAATCCTGTTACCCAACGACAATCACGCACTGCTGCTCACCGTTGTTGTCTGGCTCATTTTCGCCTTCATTCTGCCTCAGATCGGCGACACAATGGACCTGGACAATCAACTGCCCGGCGGTTTCTTTGCCAGTATGGGGATGAACAAAGCCCAGGAGACAGCCGCGCTCCAGAAATTTCATTGGTACGAGACCGTGCGTGACGGAGTGGAGCAGCTATCGCCCACCAAACATTACGAGCGGGTAAGCTTTGCTCTGTTGGGTGTCAAAACCCAATATGCCAGCAACACCTGGCTGGAGGTATTACAACTCAAAATAGTCGATCTTGTCGGACTGCTGGTGCCAATTGTTCTGCTGCTCGGCGGTTCGTACATCATCTTTCTGCGCAAAGAGACATAGCGACAGCAGACAACGCAAAGCAGACAACGTACAGCGGAATCATTCGTCATAGGCTTTCTACCGTCCGTTAACTTCATATTAGATCATCAACCAATCAATCGGAGTCAACCCAATGTCAAAGCCAATTCTTACCCTCATTGCCTTTTTGCTCACTGCTGTTCTC
>JAHEML010000928.1 GCA_024643705.1 Caldilineaceae bacterium
TCAGTTTGCCTCTTTTAGCTCATCTCATCCTGCGCTTGTGGGGAGCATTCAGCCTAAGATACACAATCGACCGCAATGCAATGCGGATTCGGTGGGCAACCGAATGCGTGGTGATTCCACTGGTTGCCATCGAGAAGATCATTGCAGACGGGGCTGTTGCATCCCTTGACCGTTCACCCCGCCATTGGCCCGCTCCATTCATGCGCCCATTGGCAAGAAACGGCGGCGTCAACTGGGAAATGTATAGCACACGCCCACCCCAGAATGCTCTTTGGCTACAAACTGCCGAGACGCTTTTCTCGATTTCGCCAGCCGATCCGGAAGGCTTTTTGGCCGCGTTGCAAGAGTATCACCGATTGGGGCCATCCCATGCCTTATCTGTCAGCCGGGAGCACCCGCGTCTCTGCTCCAACGCACTGCAAAATGATCGATTGGGACGCTGGCTGTTGATATTCGGATTGGTTGGGGTCTTTGTGCTCTTTGCCTTTCTCTTCTTTCCATACCCCAATCTGCCGGATCGTCTGATCTTTCACTACAACGAGTCGGGGCTACCCGATAGTATTCGCCCCAAAAGCGCCCTTTTCCTGCTCCCGTCCATCGGTCTGGCCGCCTACCTGGTCAATAGCCTGGCGGGAATGTGGATGGTCTGCCGACGACAGCGCGCTGGTGCGTATCTGTTGTGGAGCAGCACCCTCTCGGTGCAAATCTTTTCTCTATTAGCTCTGTTCAGTCTCACAAGGTGATGAGTTGTGGAACGACCATTCCTGACAATCGTAATCCCAGCCTACAACGAAGAAAAGCGACTTCCGAAAACATTGGAGAAGATCGGCTGCTTTCTGCGCGAACAGTCCTATCACTCAGAAGTTCTTGTAGTGGAAAATGGCTCAACAGACGCCACCAGCGAAGTAGTGCTTATGTATGCCAAAAGCGTGGCGCCGGACGACCGTTTCACAATTCAACTGCTACACAGCGATCAGGGCAAGGGTGCGGCTGTCAAAACCGGGATGCTCGTGGGCAAGGGTGAGCATCTTTTCATTTGCGATGCCGATCTCTCCATGCCCATCGAAGAGGTGGGCAAATTTTTGCCGCCGCAGCTGGCTGCTGACAGCTTCGATGTAGCCATAGCCAGCCGCGAGATCGAAGGGGCCGTGCGCTACAACGAGCCAGGCTATCGCCACCTGATGGGGCGGGTCTTCAACCTGATCGTACGCACGTTGATCATCCCCGGCATCGAAGACACCCAGTGCGGCTTCAAACTCTTCACCCGCGCAGCCGCAAACGACATCTTCCCCTATCAGACAATCAGCGGCTGGGGCTTTGATCCAGAGGTGCTCTACATTGCCAACACGCGCAAGCTGCGGGTGGTGGAAGTACCCATCAACTGGTACTATATGGCGGATAGTCGCGTCAGTCCTATTCGAGATACAATCAAGATGTTGCGCGAAGTGATGCGGGTGCGGCGCAACGGTCGGCGGGGGATTTACAAAAAAACGACATCCGCCGATAGTTGACAACCCAAACAACGCGTTCGGTTTCAAATCTCCTCTGCTGCTCTACCCAACACAATGAACACACAAATTTTTGACATCACACGACCAGTCACACCAACCCTGGCTGTCTGGCCGGGAGATACCTCCTATCGAACCGACTACCTGCTGCGTATGGACGAGGGCGCATCGGTCAATTTGTCCACCATCACCTTCAGCGGCCATTGCGGAACCCACACCGACGCCCACTTTCATTACCACCCCCATGGAACCCGGCTGGCCGAAATGCCCCTAGACGCCTACATCGGCCCAGCAACGGTCATCGATCTGCGTGCTTCCCTGCCCCACGGTGGTGCCATTTTGCCATCCCATTTGGCTGGGGTAGACCTGACAAAAGTGGAACGCCTGTTGGTCAAGAGCAAATCCAGCTTTGTGCCGGACGACCACTGGGACGAAAATTTTGTCTATCTGGCGCAGGAGGCGGCCCAATTGCTGGTAGACAACGGCTTGCGCCTCTTTGGCACAGACGCGCCGTCGGTGGACCCCCAAGAGAGCAAAACGCTGACCAGCCACAAGACGCTGCACATGGGCAACATCGCCATTCTAGAAATTCTGCAACTGCGGGATGTGGAACCCGGC
>JAHEML010000153.1 GCA_024643705.1 Caldilineaceae bacterium
CGGGCGTCACACCAGAATTTCCAGAAGGCATCTACCATTATCACCTAACTGATGATAACGCCCCCTACTCGATTGATTGTTACAAGGGTGCTGTGGATTCATCGAGCGGCAGGTAGTGGCTGCCTGACAAAACGGGTGGCAGGAGCAGAAGCGCCTAGCAAACGCCTGCGGCCTTGGACAAAAATCAACTCTTTCCCATTTTGATGAAAAGGTGTCAGATCAACTTTGGTCCCCACATCGACTATCGAACAAGCTGTACCCAACGCCCATTGGAACTTTGCCGTCAACCTGTCCGACATCATTTTTATCACGCTGGGCCTCAGCCTCATCTCGCGAGATACGGTGCTGCCCCTCCTCATCAGCCACCTGACCGACTCGAAAATTGCCATTGGTCTGCTGCCCGCTATCGCCAGCCTGGGTTTCTATCTGCCCCAACTGCTTATGGCCAACCACGCCGAAAGGCTGCGCTACAAGAAGCCTTTTGTTATCTTTGTGGGCGGGCTGGGCGAGCGGTTGCCCTACGCCTTCATCGGATTGGCCGTGTGGGCCTGGGCTGTGAGCGCGCCCGCCGCCACACTGGTAATCCTGCTGGTGGGGATTGGCGTGGCAACCTCCAGCGCAGGCATCGCCACCCCCGCCTGGTACGACATGATCGCCAAAGTTATTCCCGTTCAGCGACGCGGGCTTTGGTCGGGGCTGGGCCACGGGGTGGGTGCGCTGCTGGGCGTGGGTGGGGCCTGGTTTGTGGGCCAAATTCTGGTCCGTTTTACCTTTCCCAATAATTTTGCGCTGCTCTTTATGCTGGCGACAATTTTCATCGCCATTTCGTGGACGAGCATCGCGCTGACCAAAGAACCACCCAGCACTGCCACCAAAGCAAGAGTACCCCTACGCTACTACCTGCGCCAACTCCCTTCTGTTCTGGCTCGGGACCGTAACTACCGGCGTTTTCTGGTCAGCCGCACGATTGTCAATCTGGGCACAATGGCGGGCGGCTTTTTTATCGTCTACGGCGTGCAGCGTTTTGCTATCGACGGCGAAGGTGTTGGGCTGCTCACCGGCGTGCTGATTGGCAGTGTGGCCCTGATGAATCTTGTCTGGGGCCTCGTTGGAGACCACTTCGGCCACAAAACCGTCCTGACGACGGCAGCCTTTGCCGTTTGCGCTGCACCGCTTGCAGCCTTTTTCGCGCCAAACCCTTTTTGGCTGGCCTTCACTTTTGTGTTGATGGGCAGCTATCAAGCCGCCGAGCAGACATCGGCGCTGAATATCATTCTGGAGTTCTGCGCACCGGAGGATCGGCCCACGTATATTGGGCTGACGAATACACTACTGGCTCCGGTGTTGATTGTGGCCCCGCTGATCGGCGGAGCACTGGCAACACTCTTCGGATTTCCCGCGCTGTTCCTTGTGGCAACTCTCGTAGCGGGTGCCGGCGCGCTCACTTTGGCCCTGTGGGTACGTGAGCCGCGTAGAGTATCAGATTCCTAAATCCATTGACACGGGCGCAAGGCAAGAGTAGAATTAAAGCAGGACAGAAGCAAACTGGTGGTTTTCTTTGCCATTTGTTTCGTCTATTTAGAAAATCTTTCACCCCTAACAAGCGGGGCTATGGCAGCCCCAGGGAGGCAATGATGCGACTACAGGGGAAAGTAGCAGTAATCACAGGAGCGGCATCGGGCATGGGGCTGGCTATGGCCACACTCTTTGCGGCAGAAGGAGCCAGTGTCGTCGCCGGTGATTGGAACGCCGAAAGGCTTGCCACAGCGGTTAAAGAAATCCAGGCCAACGGCGGCCAAATTATCGGACTGCAGGGCAATATTGCGGAACAGACGGCTGCAGAAGGACTGATCGATCTGGCGATATCCACCTTTGGCACACTGGATGTGTTGTGCAACAACGCAGGCGTCATGGACTACATGCAAGGCGTGGGCGAGTTGACCAATGACATCTGGCGCAAAGTGCTGGGCATCAATCTGGATGGTCCGATGTTTGCATCCCGGCGGGCTGTGCAACACATGTTGGCTCACGGCGGAGGCTCCATTGTCAACACCGCTTCGACGGCTGGTCTGCATGGCGGAGCCGCGGGTGTGGCATACACCGCTTCTAAACATGCGCTGGTGGGCCTGACACGCAACACGGCCTGGATGTATGCCAAACGGGGCATTCGCTGTAATGCCATTTGTCCCGGCGCAACCATGACAAACATCGCAGAGTCGATGCCACAGGATCGGTTGGATATGACCGGTGCGCAGCGTGCAGGCGAATTCGCAGCGCTGGTTCCGGCCTATCTCACGCCGGCTGACATTGCGGCCCTGGCGCTTTTCCTGGCGTCGGACGAGTCCAGCAAAATCAACGGTGCGATTATTCCCGCCGACGGCGGCTGGGACGCTGTTTAAATAGTACCAATTAGATACGCACAGTGGACAACTGACCGACCTGTAGAGGTTTGATCGATGTCCGCCTAACCAAAAGAGCTTGAGAGATTCGTAATATCTAATCTCTCAATCTCTTTGCTTTCTACCACATTCACAAGTCAACGCCGTTCAGTCAACGCCGTTCGGCTAATTCCTCTATGGCACATCCAACCGGATCGACTCGACGAAAACACCCTGGGGGATCGATGCAGAGAGAGCGATCTCGCCCAGATTGTCGATGGGTGTGGAGATTGCCAGGCGGGACAGGAGTTGGGCAAAATCCAGCACAACTTCGCCGCCATCGGGCGCAGCGGGCAGGGTGGCAATGCGTGCATCTGCCAGTCCCGGCAGGATGACCGACGCAGAAGCGCCGGGCAAGGTGCGGTAACGAATGGTGATTGTATAGTCCACCCCTGGCGTATGGCGGAAGATCAGCCCCGCCGCTTCGTCGCCCACCCAACGCCCCCGGTTGTCCCCATCCTCCACCAGCGGACCCCACCCCAGCGGTCCCAAAAGGAGATAAGGCCGGGCAACTTGGGGTGGTGTCACCCGCCAGGCGCTTATGCGCTCATCCTCGAATAGAGGTGGCTGGTCTGCAAAGATCGCTTCGACCAGTTCACTCGTATAGGCCCTTTCCAGGCCACCCGGCATTTTGTAGCGATCCGCCACCACCCAGCCCACCCCCAGATCAGCCAAAACCGTCGGCCCCAGGGCTGCCGGGTTCACATCCAGAATATCCGGCCCCAGGTGGCGGAAGTGTTGCAGCACGGGTGATCGCTCGGTGAGGGTGCGGGGATCGTCCCGGCTGATGTAGGCCACAGTCAGGGGTTTGTGGTGGACAGTCTGATAAAGCAGGTAGCCGGGCCGATCGTAGTTCATGGGCAGGTTCAGCACCGCGCCGGGGGTCGTATCCGCGGCCAGGGTTTGGTAGAAATCGGGCGTGTCCGGTGGGGAGACAGGAAAAGGCACAACCCAGAATTCGACCAGCACCAACAGCCCGGCCACCGTTGCCCAAAGCAGGGGCCGCCCCTTGCGTTTCACCAGTTCAAAAAGCCCAACACCCGCAGCCACAGCCAGGGCCAACTGCACCATCACAGCAAAACGGCTGACACTGCGGCTGATGCGCATAAACGGGACAAACTCCACCAGCAGGCCGTAGAGTGTACGCGACGGGCCGGGCGTTCCAGTGGGAATATCCGCGGCGGTGATACTTGTCAGATGTATGGCCGGGCCAAGGGCAAGCAGAAAGAAGAAGCCAGCCGCAGCCAGCCAGAAAGCGCTGCGTCGCCGCGCCCAGGCCGCAGCCATCCCCACCAGTGCCAGCGCCGTATATCCAATGGCGATGGTTCGTTCGCTGACCGGTGCAATCTGGTTGCCCGGCCAGTCGAAGCTGCCCGGACGAAAAAGCGGGTGGAGTCGGTTGGGTACGAAGAAATCCACCACGGCCGCGCTAAGAATAAAGAGATCGCTGGCTGGCCGCTGCATAAAGCTAAAGCGCAGGGCCTCGGAGATCATGGGGATGAGGATTGGGCTGAGAAGAATGACGAAAACAAGACTGGCCAGGAGCGCAGGCAGCAGGCTGCGTATGGCGTATTGCATGTTGCGTAGAATGGGTTCGGAGCGGCGACGCAATGCGACATACGCAATACGCCATACACAATACAGCCCCGTAAAAAGAAAGAGATAGAGTACAAAATACCAATCGCACAGTCCAACCAGGACAAGGAATAACCCGGCCAGCAGGCCATCCCGCAGCCAGGGATGGCCGATCCCCTGACGATGGGTGGCACGCAACAAGTAGAGAATGTAAAAGGGCATCCATTGCAGGCTCATCACCTGCATGTGGCCGAGCAGATGGGCCATATGAAAGGGGGCAAAGGTGAAGATCAACCCGGCGACAAACGCGGCGACGTATGAGGGTTGCGAATTGAGATTGGGGATTTGAGATTGCGTACCCGATCTCCCTACCCCAAACTCGAATCCCGCCCTCATCACCCACAGAGTCAGCAAAAAGACGCCGTATCCTCCCAACACCCAAGAGAGCCAGACAACCGCGTTGTAGGCCAGATAGAGGCCCCCGGCCAGTTGAACGGGCAGGGTTGCCAAACCGTTGAAGGGGTTCAGGGTGTGAAAATAGAGGCCAACCCCCGTGGGCGCATAGAGCATATCCGTCACAAAGGGCGTCGTCTGCCGCTCCACCAGAGCGATCTTCACCCACCAAAGATTCCAAAAATTCTGCCAGCCATCGAAGCTGTCGCCGGGGATGGTGGAGGTAAGCGCAAGGGCTAGGGGCCAGGTCATGGCCGCGGTGAGGAGGGTATAGAGAAGGAGGGCAACCCAATGAAACGTGAAACGTGAAACGTGAGGTTGGGGATCGATTACACGTTTCACGCTTCACGCCTCGTAGATAAGAATAGCTCGGAAAATCACTCAACAAGGATAGCTTTGGGCAAACAAATTCCGGGAATCAACCAGACTCTTCGAAAGGCTTGAAGAGTCTGGTTGATTCCCGGAATTTTACCGCTGAATGCTCTGTATGGCTAACCCGATGCTATCAGGGATAGGTTTGGCAACTCCCCAGTGATCCTTGAGCGAGGGAAGAAGCGATACCAGTGACACAGAATTGGAACGACGGCTTCTTGGCAGAGGTGCTGGTTGTCAGCACCGCTTGCCCGTTGCTGCCGGTAACTGCCGCCACGTTGGTTTGGGCGGGAGTACCTGTGAATGTGCCTGTCACAGTCGCGCCGCTGACTGGGTTGCCAAAGTTATCCACGATGGTGACGATGGCCTGGGCGTACTTCTCGCCTCTGGCTGCGCTGGCTGTCGAAAGAACAATCGACTGTACCGATGCTGTGGTGGATGTGCCTTGGGTGGTGAATGACCAAACTGTGCCAGGTGTCGTGCCCACGCTGTTCACTTCGTCCACTCGCCAGTAGTAGGTGGTCGTTTGAGCCAGCGGCACGCCACTGGTGAAGGATGTCTCGATTTGGTCTGCGACCAACGTGGTTGGTGGCGATGTGGTTCCCAAGTAGACGCGATGGCTTTGCGCACCCAAACCAGCAGTCCAGCTCAATGTCGGTGTGAGAGAAACGCCTGTTGCGCCAGCCCCTGGGTCTGGGTTCGCTGCGGGGGCAGGTGGATTGGTGGGCGGTGCGCCACCGGCGATGAACATATGGTTCACATGCAGAGTATCGTTGTTGTTTTGACCAGAGGTCTGGTTCGTGTCATGTGCCCGCACATAGATAGTACCCGTGGGCGAACCCATATCCACCGTGGCGTAGCCGCCATTGTTGTCGGTGTTCTCGATAGCCAGAAGATAATTCCACTGTCCGCCGGGGTTCTGGGACCATTCGAATACAAAGCCGGTATCCGCGTCGCCAGCATCTGTGTAGTAGGCATCAACCCAGAAGATATGGTTGCCGTTTGTCACCGAGAAAGTCCAGATTTGTCCCGCCTGATCGTAGCGATCCGCCGGTCGACCACCGGCATGAGCCTCGGTCAAATTCTGGTACGCAGTATCCTGGGCGTGGGTATTGACATAGCTACCCGAAACCGATCCAGCGAGCGTCTGATAGTCCGAGGTCGCCAGGTCTCGACTGGTTCCACCAGCCGGCGTCGCCGAAGCCTGGTTGGAATTGCTCGACTGGTTGGCGCTGGTGTCCGAAGCTGTGACAACGTAGTAATAGGTTGTGCCATTAGTCACCGCGTTGTCGTTATAAGTCGTGGCAGCTTGCACACCAGTCAGCGCGGCATATCCCGACCCATTCGTCGTCGAGCGGTAGACCGTATAGCCCGCCAGATCACTTTCCCCGTTGGCTACCCACGTCAGGCCAACTGTTCCGTTACCGCCGGTTGCATTCAGCCCTGTGGGCGCGGCTGGTGGTGTGGTATCGGGTGGAGCCGTTGGCGTTGCCGAAGCCTGGTTGGAATTGGTCGACTGGTTGGCGCTGGTGTCCGAAGCTGTGACAACGTAGTAGTAGGTTGTTCCGTTGGTCACCGCGCTGTCGTTATAAGTCGTGGCAGCTTGCACACTAGTCAGCGCGGCATATCCCGACCCATTCGTCGTCGAGCGATAGACTGTGTACCCCGCCAGATCACCTTCACCATTGGCTGCCCACGTCAGACCAACACTCCCGTTACCGCCGGTTGCGTTCAGCCCTGTAGGCGCGGCTGGTGGTGTGGTATCGCTCCCACCTGGTTGAACCGTTCCCGAAATCTGGTATGCACCCAGGCTGCCGTAGTTTGTGTAGCCGGTCGGAGTGCTGCTGAGAGGATTTCCGGTTCCCGTACCTTGAATATGCAGAAAGTACTCGCCTGCTGTCAAATTCAAATTGAAGGAAGCCGACAACGTAGAAGCTGGGTCTGCGGTGGCAATCAAGATGTCATTGGCAGTTTTGACAGTGGCAATGATATCTAAGTTTGCGCCAGGAGACGCAGGTAGCACAGAGATCGACACAGCGCCTGCGCCGGTTGTAAAGCGGAAAGTGTCGGTATCTAATGTTCGCTCCACAATACCAGACCCGCCCACCGATGTCCCGGATACGGCTAATGGAGTAGCACTTCCACTGGTTCCCCCATGATCATCGGGCCGATAGCCGAAGCCATTGCCGTTGGTCAGCGATGTGATCACCGCCAGATCGTCGGGGCCATTTCCATAGTTTGCACTGGAGGTATTGTTGTTGGCATCGAAATAATCGCCCTTGCTCCACTGGGAAACATTAACACTGTAGCTGGCTCCCATCAGGGGTCCCCAACTTGTGGTTCCGCTGCCATGCCCGTAATAGTAAGTGACAGCGGACGTGCCATCGTGGGCAAGATTCATAGAATGGCCTACTTCGTGGCTACTCGCCTCGGAGACGCCCTTGAGGCTGCTGTTGTAAACGAAGACAGGTTCGTCGACAGAATCATCAAAAGAGCCGATGTAGGCATGACCACCACAACCGCAGTTGGCGAAAGTATCGCTGGTGATCACCACCCGCACACCCCAATTACCGTCGCCACCGCCCGAGCGGCTCAACGCGGCAGGGCCGGGATCGATGGTGGTCACATTGACCTGAAAGGGTTTGAAATCTTCCGCCACCCACTCCCACACAGTTTGAATGCGTGCGATCTCAGTTGCGTTAAAGGCGGGATCGCCGTCCAGGCTGTAGGCGGGCGAATTGATGGTAGAGACCCCATATGCGCTATTCCACGTTGTCCCGGTGGTCACATGGCCGTCGAAATCCAGATAGATGGTGTGGGCAGCCCCCGGC
>JAHEML010000929.1 GCA_024643705.1 Caldilineaceae bacterium
GCGGCTGGCCGACTTGGACGCCATCGCCGTAACCCACGGGCCAGGGCTGGCAGGCAGCCTGCTGGTGGGCGTCAACGCGGCCAAGGGGATGGCCCTCGCCAGCGGGTTGCCCCTGATCCCGATCAACCATTTGGAGGGGCATATATACAGCAATTGGGCCGAAATGGCCGACAGCCCCGGCGCGGCGGATGAGTTCCCGGTGCTGGTGCTGATCGTTTCGGGTGGACACACGGAACTGGTGTTGATGACTGGCCACGGCGAATATCGATTGCTGGGGCGTACCCTGGATGACGCGGCAGGTGAGGCATTTGATAAGGTGGCGCGGCTATTGGGGTTGGGCTACCCTGGTGGGCCAGCCATCCAAAAAGCCGCCGAAGGGGTACCATTGGGCCGTTTTTCTCTGCCCCGCCCGCTGATGCAATCGGGCGAACATCGGTTCAATTTCAGCTATTCGGGGTTGAAAACGGCTGTGCTCAATCTGACGCGTCGGTTGGAAAACGAGGGAATTGATCCGACTGAGAAGGAAACGGCCAGAGAAATTGGGGCCGAGTTTCAGGCGGCGGCAGTGGAGGTGCTGGTGAAGAAAACGGTCGATGCGGCTCAAGAATTCGGCGCGCGGCAGGTCTGCATCTGCGGTGGTGTCAGCGCCAATCGAGCGTTGCGGCTCTTGGCCCAGGCCCAGGTTGCCGAGTTGGGCATTCCGTTACACATCCCCGCCTTTGCTCTCTGCACAGACAACGCGGCCATGATCGGCGCGGCGGCCTACTTTCGCCAGCAGGGAGCAGGGTTGGATTCTTTTCGCAACTTGGGGGTGGATGTGTACGCCAATCTGCCGCTGACACCCTTGACCAATTAATGCCAGACAAGAAATTTTCAGGCGAGCGGGTTTCCAGCCGAGTTGTTTTTGCGGTCAACCAGCCGTCGTCTGCCCTAATTCCTTGCTGGTCGACTGGGCTGTAGTCATAGTGCTTTCTTCGGCCACATCCTCTTTGAGCGCGACGCGCGGGCGGATGACTCGCCGGTAAAAGGATGTCCGACGGCGCTCTTGTGCAGCCTCTACCAGAGGGAAGTGGGGAAGCTGGTCCTGCAATTTTGCATAGAGATAGCGCACAACAATGCGCAGACTGGCAATTGTTGGCGCTGCCAGCATGGCGCCCAATATCCCCCCGATGCTTGCCCCCACCACCACGCCACACAACACAACAATTGGATGCAGATTGACGCTTGTGCCGATAATGCGCGGCACGAGCAATTGATTTTCCAACTGTTGGATGACGAAGTAGACACCCACTGTGAGCAGGCCAAAATTGAAGTTGCTGATCGCCAGGGTGTCGCTCCCCTGAATCAACGCAACGATGACGGCTGGAATCATTGCCAAAATGGGGCCGATGTTAGGGACTAGTTCGAGCGTACCCGCGAGGATCGCCAAAATCAGCGCGCCGGGCATATTGAGAAAAGTCAAGGCAAAATAGGTGACCACGCCAACGGTGAGGGAAAGGATGATCTGGCCCCGGAAAAACGATTGCCAAATCCGCCCTAATTCTTGCAGTAGAAGGGCAGCCTCGGATTGGTACGAACGGGGAAATAGGCCCTCGACATATTGGCGAATGCGGGGGGCATCTTTTGTCATGTACAGGCTGAGGAAGAAGAGAAAAAGCATGGTGAGCAGAACGCTGAAAACGCCCCCCACCACGTTGATGCTGATGAGTGCTGTGTTGCCAACCACGTTGGTGGTGGTAACCAGCAGCCGGTTGATGTAGTCCAACACTTGTGCTGCGCTGGGAAAGATATTTACGGCAGATTGGCCGCTGACCGTTGATTGGAGCTGGGTGACCGGGCCAGAGATGTCAAACTGGAAGCCGATAAATTCGACAGATGTGGGTAGATTTGCCACCGAGCCTTGCAAAAAACGCAGGAAATCGAAGGTGACCGTGGGCACATCGATCAACAGTTCGGTCAGCTGCTTGATCAGCACAGGCACAACCAAAATCGGGGTGAGAATAATTGTGACGAGCAGCAACAAATAGAGAACGACTGTACTCAGGCTACGGGGGATGCGCAACCGCTCGCAGGTATCCACAATTGGGTTGAGCAGATACGAAACCATCCCCGCAAC
>JAHEML010000930.1 GCA_024643705.1 Caldilineaceae bacterium
CACCGTGCTGGCCCTCTCGTCCGATTGGTCGATTGAGCAGATTTATCCATCCGGGGCCGCACGGTTTGAACCATTGGACCCAGGGGCGAGCATTCCCTTGGAGTTTGAAGCCTATTTGCCCGACGGTCAGGATGAAAGCCTGGACATCATCAAGGTTTTTGCTACGCGAAACCCAACCAACTTTCGCTGGTTGGAACTACCCCCGCTGGATCAGCCACCCACACCCGGCGCAACCCGCTCGTTGATCAGCGATCCCCTTGAGCAGCTTCTATCCCAGGTGACGGGAGAGAATGCGACGACTAGGGCAATTCTGCTTAACGCCAGCCCAAAGCAAGACCGGGGCTGGACAGTGGCGCAAGTGGAGGTGGTGGTGAGGCGATAAAATGGACCAATTCCAACGCAGTCTGGCCGTCATCATCGGCATCCAGGATTACAGCAACCATATCCCCCCGCTCCAAACACCCATCCGCGACGCCACGCGCCTGGCCCAAGTGCTGGCGGATGAGCATGGCTACGAGACCCTCGTCCTCACCGAGCAGGTCACCCTGGCCCGGCTGCGCACCCTGCTGGAATCCGAACTGCCCAATCGCTTGGATAAGAATGACCGGCTTCTCGTCTACTTTGCCGGCCACGGGGTCGCCCTCACCGACGAAAACGGCCCCGCCGGATACCTGATCCCCCAGGATGCCAACGCTGCCGAGCCAGCGGGCTTCCTCCCCATGGCAGAGGTCCAGCAAGCCCTGGAAAACCTGCCCTGCCGCCACGTATTGATCATCCTGGACTGCTGCTTTGCCGGGGCTTTCCGCTGAGTGGCCCCCAGCCGTCGCCTGCGCCTCATGCCCGATGTTGTCCACAAAGAGCGCTACGATCGTTATCTGCGCGACCCAGCCTGGCAGGTACTCACCTCGGCCGCCTACGACCAAGAAGCCCTGGATGTGCTCAACGGCGATGTGTTGGGCGTGCGCGAAACAGACCGAACAGCCCATTCGCCCTTTGCGCTGGCCCTCTTTGAAGCGCTGAAAGGCGCGGGTGACCTGGTTCCCAAAGGGGGCGGCGATGGCGTGATCACCGCCTCGGAGTTGTACATCTACCTGCGCGAAGCCATCGAAGGCAGAAGCGAAGCGAGCCGTCAGGTGCAAACGCCCGGCCTGTGGCCCCTGCCCAAACACGACAAAGGCGAATACATCTTCCTTGTACCCGGCTACGGAGAGTTGGATCTGCCCGCGGCCGAGGAACTACGCCTGGATAACAATCCCTACAAAGGGCTGAATCCCTACGACTTCAAACAGGAGGATGCCCGGCTCTTTTTTGGCCGTGAGCTACTGGAAAAAGAGCTGACCCAGCGGGTGACGACCCAAACCCTCACCGTGGTTCTCGGCGCATCGGGTACAGGCAAATCCAGCCTGGTCAAAGCCGGATTGCTGCCCCGTCTGGCTGGCTGGCAAAGCGATCAGGCTGCAACCGACGGGGCCGCGACCCAGCCATCCAATTGGCGGATCGTGCCCCCCGTGCGCCCCACCGCCACTCCCCTGCGGGAACTGAGTGCGGCACTGAACCAGGTTCTGGCAGAGCCATCTGGCCCGATACAGCCCAGCCCGGTGCCTTCCGCCACAGGGATCGCCAACCTGATTGGCAACTGGTTGACCGCTCACCCAAACGAGACGTTGCTCCTGGTTATCGATCAATTCGAAGAGTTGGTCACCCTTTGCCGCCGGGAAGATCGGGAAGCGTATTTGGCACTGTTGGCCCAGTTGACAACAGCCCACCCAGAGCGATTGCGTCTGGTTCTCACCCTGCGCTCGGATTTCGAACCTCAGTTTGTCGATTCGCCCCTGGGTGACCACTGGCAAGCCGCCAAATTTGTCGTACCACCCATGGATCAAGACGACCTGCGCCGTGCCATCGAAGGGCCGGCGGCGGAACGCGTCCTCTACTTCGATCCGCCGGAACTTGTGGACCGGCTCATCAACGAAGTCGTCCAGACCCCGGGCGGGTTGCCTCTGCTTTCCTTCACCCTCAGCGAACTCTATGTGAAATATGTGGAGAGCAGCCACGACAACCGCGCGCTCAGCGCCGAGCATTATGCCGAACTGGGCGGGGTGATCGGCGCGCTGC
>JAHEML010000931.1 GCA_024643705.1 Caldilineaceae bacterium
TATTTGAGTAAACTGGAAGACGAGAATGTGAAGTCGATATTATTTGCTATCGTCTGTTTCTTTTTGATGGAGGTCGTGATTCGTGCCCGTGTCGTGGCAATAGTGTAAGTGTCCCAGCCGCCGGAGAGGTTTGGGGCGCAAAGGGTGTCCCAATGGCTAAGTCAGTGCTTGTGCTCAACGCTACATTTGAACCGCTCAGCTTGGTCTCTGTGCGCCGGGCGATTGTTCTGCTGCTGCACGAAAAGGCAGAACTGGTGGAGGCGACAGAACGAATGCTGTCCAGCGCGACCCGCGCCTTTCCCGAACCACTGGTCATTCGGCTCACTCGCTACGTGCGCCTACCCCATCGATCAGTCCCGGCAACACGCTCCGGGGTGATGTTGCGCGACGCCTACACCTGCCAGTATTGTGGTGCCACCCCAGGCCGCTACGAATTGACCGTGGATCATGTCATCCCTCGCAGCAAGGGCGGTGGCCACGGCTGGGAGAACCTGACCACAGCCTGCAAACGCTGCAACCACAAGAAGGGTAGCCAATTGCTGGAAGATGCCCAAATGACACTTCTGCGCAAGCCTTTTGAACCGACCTACGTGGCGTTGGTGTTGCTGAGCAATCCTATCGCAGCCAACTATTGGGAATCAACGATCAACGGGGCACTGCACACCAATGACTACGCCTGAGTACGATGCGCGCCAGGAACTTCTCGATTCGGTCATCCGTCGCATCGACGATCTGAACGAACAATCACTGCTCCAGCTCTCCCAGCACATCAGCTATCTGAAATGGCAGGAAGAACTGTGGCATAGCCTGCTAGACGAGGCGGAAGCCGATGATGTGGGACTTCGCCTCATGTGGAAGTACGACCTGCTGGATGCCTTCCCCGAAGCCCGCAAAGAAGCCACCAGGGAGCCTGATCTCATGGAAATCAAGGTGGGCGTGGCGTCGTCGGGCATGATCCAGCAGTTGGCGCTTTGGCAACACCCGCCCATCGTGGGCAGCGCAGTGGTGGAATACGAAATCCATGTGCCAGTGGAGATCGACCGGCTGCGCATGCATTTTGCCGTGGGCATCCGCGACGGCGCGCTGATGGAGGGCGACAACCTCTGCGCTTTCCGGGTCTACGTCAACGGGATGCGCCTGTGGAGCACCACGAAGCAGAGCTGCGTCTGGGAGCGCCACCAGCTCGATTTGCCCAATCTAGCCGGGCAGACCGCGGTGGTACAACTCATGACCGATAGCCTGGGCAACAACCGCTGGAACTGGGCCGCCTGGGCCGAGCCGCAGTTGTTGGGATACGCGGCGGAGTAAAAAAACAAATTGTGAATGGTGAATAGTGAATTGTGAATTGTGAATGATCGGCTCTTCACCTGCTGCTTGCCAGGTGCGGCCTGCCACTTTTGCCTTCCGCCGGTCTTCCCGCGCTCCATTCTGCCCCTTGCCCTTACTACCAAGCCACCGACCGGATTTTCGCCACGAATTGCACGAATTCAACGAATTTGGGTAAATCATTCGTGAAAATTCGTTGAATTCGTGGCAAAGGGTTGGTATTTACCTTTTGCCTTGATTTTCCCCATCCCATGCCCGCACTTGATCTGATCGCCCTCATTCTCATCGTCCTCTGGGCAGCCTTCCTTTTCGGCGGCTGGCTGAGGGGCAAAGACCCGCAACAGTACCGGCGCATGCCTGTGTGGACGCGCATGGCCTCATCGGCGCTGCTGGTGCTGCTGGGCTGGTACGGCTTTCTGCTCGCTCCTGTTGGCCAGGCAGCGACATACGCCCGACTAATCGCCGTGGGGATGACTTTTGGTTTTCTGGGTGATCTTTTCATGGCCGGTCTGTTGCCTGCACCTAACCGGGTATTGGGCGGGATTGCAGCATTCGGTGTTGGCCACATTGCCTATATCACAGCCATTGTCGGCTATCGGCCTGTTCTCTGGTGGGTGGTGGCGCTGGGATTGTTAGCCGCAGCGGGTCTTTTCTACCTGGTATTTCTCCGCAACAAAAAGCGCAGCCCGTTGCTTTGGGCTGCGCTGATTTACTCTCTTCTGCTGGCTTCCACTGCCACGTTGGGTGTAAGTTTAGCCCTGCAACTCCCCCTTTTCGCCGTGCTGGCA
>JAHEML010000154.1 GCA_024643705.1 Caldilineaceae bacterium
CGTGCTGATTCGTTGCAAATTTGTGATTACCGGCTTGCCTTTGCCGGTGTACTTCAAGCCAATCACAAGTTTGGCCTGGGGTTTATCGTCAACCACGGTATAGCCGCTGACGAAACCTTCCTGGGCCAATGTTTTTGCCACAGCCACCTTCACGTTCGAACTAGGAACAACGACGCGTCGGTGTTGGGCGGCTGAAGCGTTACGGATGCGTGTGAGCAAATCCGCAACAGGATCGGTCATCATATTGTATGCTCCTTACTCTTTCAGCCAACCAGCGGGCGGCTGTAGTTAGTATCAGCTGTTCAAATTTACCAGCTTGATTTGACAACACCCGGCAGGTTGCCTTTCAGGGCTTCCTGTCGGAAACAGATGCGGCAGAGACCAAACCGGCGCATATATCCACGCGGGCGACCACACTTCTCGCAGCGATTGCGTACGCGCACATCATACTTCCGGTTCTGCTCTCGAGCAACGATACTTTTCTTTGCCACAGATTTCCCCTTTTCCTATCTTGTCTGCGTACAGGCCAAGCCTAACGTCGTTGGAACGGCATATCCATCAATGCCAACAGACGCCGACCTTCTTCATCAGTCTGGGCAGTGGTTACAATTGTAATTTCCATTCCCCGTACTTTGTCAATCTTGTCATAGTCGATTTCGGGGAAGATGAGTTGTTCGCGCAGGCCCAAGCTATAGTTTCCCCGGCCATCGAACGCGTCCGGCGAAATCCCTCGGAAATCTCGTTGGCCCGGCAAGGCAATGCCAATGACACGGTCGAGAAAATGCCACATACGCCGGCCACGCAGTGTGACTTTGACGCCAATCGGCATTCCTTCGCGTAACTTGTAAGTGGCAATCGATTTGCGTGCCTTGGTGATCACGGGGCGCTGTCCTGTGATGATCACCAGATCATTCACAGCGTTCTCGATGGCCTTGCTGTTCTGCAACGCCTCTCCCATACCAATGTTGACACTAATTTTTTCAACACGAGGAACTTGCATCACATTTTGATAGCTGAATTCCTTCATCAAAACAGGAACAATCTCTTCGTTGTAGCGCACTTTCAGGCGGGGCATTGGCCCCCTTGTGCCATTCTCACTCACTGTTCTTCTCCTCGCCCGCAAATATCGACGTGTCCGATATCAGATCAGGCATTGATAGCCGTTTACCAATAGGGCTGCGATTGTCAAAAATGTTAGCTATTATCGGGGGCAGGTAGCGGATCACCACTTTTGCGATCAAAACGCACCCGATCCTCGCCCTCGTAGCGATATCCAGCTCGAGTGGCTTCGCCACCACTACCAATCAGCGCTACATTGCTGATATGGATAGGAGCTTCCATCTCAATACGACCCGTCTGGGTATTGACACGGCCCGAAGCCTTCTGGTGCTTGACGACCAAATTAGCCCCAGCAACCACAACATAAACTCGATTGGGATCGTAGCTGCCGTCCTTATTTTTCTTACGAATCACTGACTGAACGCTGCCGCGACGACCTTTGTCGTTACCAGCTATCACTTCAACTTCATCGCCACGCGAAATTTTTACTTTCATGTCCGTCTTCCTCTACTCCTGTCCCATCCGACAAGCTCTGCAATCTTGGTACACCAGCACCAAATCTACAGAACCTCTGGTGCCAGGGAAACGATCTTCATGTAGCCGCCGTCTCGCAACTCTCGGGCAACCGGCCCAAAAATGCGGGTTCCCCGTGGGTTTTTGTTGTCGTCAATAATGACAGCCGCATTTTCGTCAAACCGAATATAGCTGCCATCCTTGCGCCGCAAGGCTTTGCGGGTTCGTACAATCACAGCCCGCACAACATCGCCCTTTTTCACCGAGCCTGTGGGACTGGCCGACTTGACAGTGGCGACAATAATATCACCAACTGAGCCATAGCGGCGCATACTGCCGCCCTTGACCCGAATCGTCAAAATCTCTTTCGCACCTGTATTGTCAGCTATACGAAGCCGACTCTCTTGCTGGATCATCTATCTACCCTTGCCTTCTGGGATGGTTTATCTATCAGCCACACAATCAATCCAACCGCCGTGTTTCCAAACTAGACAATCACAGCCCGTTCCAGGATCGTTTCCACGAAAAATGTCTTGTCTTTGCTGATAGGGCGGCACTCGCGAATCTGTACCACATCACCCATCTGCGCTTCATTGGCCTCGTCGTGAGCCTTGTACTTCTTGTGGCTACGCATAACTTTGCCATACAGCGGGTGACGGGAAGTTCGCTCAACCTGGACCACAACAGTCTTTTCCATCTTGTTGCTCACAACAGTCCCCACCAGTGCTCTTCGTTGTTCTCGCATTCTGGTCTGTGCTCCTATTCGGACTCGGCGTCCATCGTTGCGGAGAGTTCTTGTTCCCGCAAAATTGTTTTGATGCGTGCTATCTCACGCCGAACGTTTCGGTTGCGGGCTGTGTTGGTCAACTGTCCGCTCGCCTTTTGGAAGCGCAAGTTGAACAGTTCCTGGTAGGAATCATCCAACTTTGCGGCCAATTCGCCCAGATTCAAAATTCTCAGTTCATGTGCTTTCATCGTCGCCCACTCCTACCCTTCGTCTCGTGCGATGAACTGGGTAGCCATGGGTAGCTTGTGCGCGGCCAGCCGAAACGCCTCGCGAGCCTGCTCCTCGGTTACACCAGCCATCTCAAACAAAATACGCCCCGGCTTGATCACCGCAACCCAATGATCCACAGCGCCCTTACCCGAACCCATCCGTGTCTCTGCTGCCCGCATAGTCACAGGTTTGTCTGGGAAGACGCGAATCCACAACTTGCCGCCGCGGCGCAGGTAGCGCACAATTGCACGTCGAGCGGCTTCAATTTGTCGGCTTGTCATCCAATGGGGTTCGGTTGCCTGAAGGGCATAGGTACCAAAGTCAATATTGCTACCCCGAATCGCCTTTCCTCGCATCCGTCCGCGATGCATCTTGCGGAATTTTACACGTTTTGGCATTAACATAATTCGTTCTCTCTTTCCGCGTCAGCTATTCGACAGCCAGGCTGGCGTACTTGCTGTGATACTCTTCGCCGGGCAATACTTCACCATGGTAGACCCACACCTTGACACCGATGATTCCATAGGTAGTCAAAGATTCTGCCGTACCGTATTCGATGTTGGCGCGCAATGTGTGGCGAGGAACCTGACCTTCACGGATGCTATCCACCCGGCCCATTTCGCTACCACCCAGACGCCCCGAAACAGTCAGCATAATGCCCTGGGCACCGGCACGCATGGCACGTGTGGCCGCCTGCTTCATGGCCCGCTTCCAGCTCACGCGTCGCTCCATCTGCTCGGCAACACTTTCGGCCACCAGCAATGCCTCGATCTCCGGTTTGGCGATCTCGTTGACATCGATCTTGACCTTTTTCTGTGTCATGTCCTGCAACTTGATGCGCAGAGCATTGACATTAGCGCCTTTGCGACCAATAATGATCCCAGGTTTGGCTGTGCTGATGATCACATGAACCTGATTTGGTTGGCGCTCAATATCCACCTGGCTGATGCCAGCCTTGGGCAGATCGCTATGCACAACCTTGCGAATCTCCCGATCTTCGTTCAGGTGTTCCACGTAGGCAGGCCCAGCAGCAAACCAGCGGCTATTGTGTTCTTTAACGATCCCTAATCGGAACCCATTCGGATGTACTTTGCGTCCCATATATCCTCCCTATGCGTCGAGCGAACGTTCGTCAAGCACTACAGTGATATGAGACGACCGACGTAGCCAGGGCTTGAACCGGCCACGGGCACCAAAACGCCGCCATTTGCGGGTGGGTGCTTCGTCCGCCACAATTTTGCTGATGTACAGATCGCTCGCTTCCAACCCAAAATTCTCGGTTGCGTTGGCCATGGCACTCTTGATGGTCTTTGCCACTTCTTTGGCCGCCTGTTGAGGCATAAATTGCAGAATGGCAAGGGCGTCTTCGGCCTGCTTGCCGCGCATCTCATCCAACACCAAACGGGTCTTTTGAGCGCTAATGCCAGTAAATTTGTTAACTGCACGCACTTCCATCGTCTTCCCTCACTTTCAATATCCGTCCACTAGTCGGTCTCAGTACTACCGACGCGCCCGGGTACCCTTTTCAGAACGAACATGACCACGGAAGAACCGAGTCGGCGCAAATTCTCCGAGCTTGTGTCCAACCATATTTTCCGTCACGTAGATCGGCACATGACGCCGTCCGTCATGCACAGCCAATGTGTGGCCGACAAACTGGGGGAAAATTGTAGACGAGCGCGCCCAGGTCTTGATCACCTTGCGATCCCCCGACCGATTCATTGTCTCGACCTTCTTGAGAAGTTTCGGGTCTACAAATGGCCCCTTCTTTAGTGAACGTCCCATCTCTTATCTCCGTTTCCGGCTGCTGCTGCGCCGTACGATCTGCTTGTCTGTCCGCTTGTTACGCCGTGTACGCTTGCCCAAAGCAGGCTTGCCCCAAGGCGTTTTCGGCCCAGGCATACCAATGGGCGAGCGACCTTCGCCACCTCCATGTGGATGCGAGGAAGGGTCCATTGCCAGACCACGTACACTGGGGCGAATGCCTAACCAGCGCTTGCGGCCAGCCTTGCCAAGGTTCATGTTGGCATGTTCCGAATTTGAGACCTGACCAATCGTAGCCATACAATCCAAGTGGATGTAGCGAACCTCGCCACTGGGCAACCGAAGCTGGGCCTGTGGCCCCTCTTTCGCCACCAACTGGGCCGAGACACCCGCGCTCCGCGCGATCTGTGCGCCACGACCCGGTAACAATTCGATATTGTGTAGCTGGGTTCCCAATGGGATGTTGCGAATCGGCAAAGCGTTGCCAGCACGAATTTCAGCATCCGGCCCAGACGTCAGCGAATCGCCCACCTGAATGCCCAAAGGTGCGATAATATAGCGCTTCTCACCATCCTCGTACACCAACAGGGCAATGCGCGCGGTGCGGTTTGGATCATATTCGATCGATGCGACCCGTGCCGACACACCCCACTTGTCTCGTTTGAAATCAATCAAGCGATAACGACGTTTGTGACCACCACCCCGATGGCGCACGGTAATACGCCCCTGGTGGTTACGTCCACTGCGCTTGTTCAAAGCAACAGTTAACGAACGCTCTGGTTTGTTGGTGGTGATCTCTTCAAAAGTTGAGACGCTCATCCCCCGGCGTCCCGCCGAGGTCGGGCGGTAAATCTTAATAGGCATCGTCTTTGTTCTCCTTTTGCAACGGTTCCCAGGCCAGTTTAGACACCCTCAAACAGTTGGATGCTGTCGCCGGCAACCAAAGTGACGATAGCCTTCTTCCACTTCGGTTTACGCACGACCACACGCCGACCTCGCCGACCTGTTTTGGCCGGCATGACCATTACACGTACGTTTTCCACCCGTACCTTAAAAGCTGTCTCCACTGCGTCGCCAATCTCGTGTTTGTTGGCGCGCATATCAACTTCAAAAGTGTAGCTGTTATCGAAATCAGCGGCATCATACGATTTTTCGGTAATCACCGGGCGTCGAATAACTTCGTAAATATGCATTGAATTCTCCTCTTCCCGATTTTAACCAAGCCAGGCGTGGATGTGTTCCACTGCCGATTGAGGCATAAGTACCACATCATAGCCCAACAAATCGCGCACGTTTAGGTAGCCGCTCTCCAATGTTTTGGCATTGGGGAGGTTACTCACACTCCGCTCAACAGCCATGTCGCGTTCGGTCAACACAACCAACACGCTCTGATTGGTCAAACCCAGGTTCTCCAGGGTTTTGATCATCGCCTTGGTTTTCGGCTGTTCCATAGAAATCTGGTCAAGCACAACGATCTGCTCACTGGTTGCCTTCACAGACAACGCGCTGCGCAGGGCAGCATGGCGCATCTTTTGGGGCATGCGCTGGGTGTACTTGCGCGGGGTCGGCCCAAACACGATACCGCCACCCACAAAGTTGGGAGAATTGGTCGAACCTTGACGAGCACGACCAGTCCCTTTTTGACGCCACGGTTTGCGTCCACCACCCCGAACTTCCGAGCGGGTCTTGGTTTTGTGGGTTCCGGCTCGGGCGTTCGCCAGTTGGCGCAGCAACGCCTGGTGCATTAGGCCCCGGTTCACCGGAGCACTGAATACGGCTTCGCTCAGCTCAATTTCCCCGACCTGTTCACCGGCCATATTTTTCATTACGAGTTGCATCTCATCGCCTCCTGTACAGGTCTAGGCCTTCTTAGCCGGTCGGATAAAGACAAGACCAGTACGCGGGCCAGGCACAGCGCCCTTAACGGCGATCAGGTTCCGCTCTGCATCCACCAGCGCAATTTTCAAATTTTGAACGGTGACTCGTTCATTGCCCATGCGTCCTGCACCCTTGGCTCCTGGCCAAGTGTGGCCCGGCGATGTGCCAGCGCCACGGGAACCAGGTGCGCGTTCCCGATCCGACTGCCCATGGGTCTTGGGGCCGCCTCGAAAATTATGACGCTTGACTGTGCCGGCAAATCCCTTACCTTTGGAAATTCCGGTTACATCCACAATCTCGCCTTCGCCAAACACGTCAGCCTTAATCACATCACCCAACGCTACGGTAGGCAATTCAGCCATACGCAACTCGCGAAGATGGCGCAAAGACGGTGCTTCTGCTTTGCGCAGATGGCCCATTTCGCCCTTGGTCAATTTCCGCTCGGCTATCTCATCGTAGCCAATCTGCACAGCGTTGTAACCATCAACGTCAACGGTCTTGACCTGGGTCACATAGCAAGGACCCGCTTCAATCACCGTTACCGGTACAGCATCGCCGTTTTCGCTAAAAAGCTGGGTCATGCCAACTTTTCTACCTAGAATACCTTTCACGTGCCCCTCCAGGACTGACGACCAACCAGGACATTAATCCCAGCCAACCACATCATCCACAAAAAATGAAGGCTACAAGAGTACAGGTCGACAATGAGCAAAATGCCCAATCATTGCACGCCCCGGCCTACATGCCACCCTACAGTTTGATTTCAATGTCCACACCGGCTGGAAGATTCAACCGGGTCAAATTTTCAATCGTCTTATTCCCTGGGTCCACAACATCGATCAACCGTTTGTGGGTTCGGATCTCAAACTGCTCGCGGCTGTCTTTGTCAATAAACGACGACCGCATAACGGTGAACTTCTCGATGCGGGTCGGCAAAGGAACCGGCCCCACAACCTGGGCACCCGTCTGCTCTGCAGCAGACACAATCTGCCTGGCCGATGCATCCAAAACCCGGTGGTCGAATGCCTTGAGTTTGATGCGTATTTTCTGCTTTGCCATCGACTCTTCCTTCTACGTTAAAGGGAACGGCAACAGGAGAATATCCTATCCCACGCTCCGATGACTGCGTTCAAAACGCCGCAGAGGCCGGCTCGATGAACCGACCTCTGCGGCAACTTATATCTATGCAAGGATTTCGGTGATGACACCGGCAGCCACAGTGCGGCCACCCTCGCGAATGGCAAACCGACCACCATTCTCCAACGCAACCGGCGAGATCAACTCCACGCTGAATGCTGCGTTGTCGCCAGGCATCACCATCTCAATGCCCTCTGCCAGGGTCAGTGCACCTGTGATGTCCATGGTGCGAATGTAGAATTGGGGGCGATACCCAGGGAAAATCGGGGTATGACGTCCACCCTCTTCCT
>JAHEML010000155.1 GCA_024643705.1 Caldilineaceae bacterium
AATCCTGCACCGCGACATCCGCCGAGTGTGCGAATACTTCGGCCAATATGGGGTGGATTGCAACGCCAACGCCATCACCGAAAAGCTCTGGTCGCGCTATGCCGCGCCAGACCCATTAGACTATCTGGCAGATATGTCGAGGGTGGAAGCAGAACGGGATGAAGCCGAGCGGCTACGAGAAGAGAGAGCGGGGGAGTAGAGGAGTACAGGAGCGGAGATTGTAACGCCAATCAAGCTGGCTATTGAAGCATGATGCGTGAAACGTGAGAGGATACAACCTTCTCACGTTTCACGCATCATATTTCTTTTGCCTACGCCAACGCCCACAATTGACGGGTCAATTGCGCGTGGCCGTTGTGCTGGCTCAGGTGCTCGATGGCGTGCTGGATATCAAGACGTACGCTGATGGGCCGCTGGCTGACAGGATGAAACTGGCCTTTTTCCAGATCAGCCGGCAGCAGACTTTCCAAAAACGAGTGTACCCATTCCTGGGCACGCTTGGCCCTCTCCCGCATATATGCAGGGTCCAAATTAGCTGGGCCAAATTCGTTCTCCCCTTCGTCTCCACTGATATCCACCCACTCGATCCGCCCTATCTGCCACTCGGCCCGGCGCAGCAGGTAGACAGTAGACGAAATACCGTGGGCGATCAGCCAGCCCAACGAACCGGACGGCCCTTGCCACGGACTTTCCTCAAAGGGCTTCCACGTGAGCGCTTCTGGAGGAAGATCCGCCAGCAATTCCTCAACCTCTTTGAACTTGTTATCAAACAATCTTCGATACGCAGCAATTTCAGACGTTTCAATCGGCATGGGGTTGCCTCCTATAGTGGGTAAGAAGAGGGGCAGGCGCTCGTCTGTTCGATTCGAACGATGGTCGGCGGCTTGGGTCTATTATAGGCGCGTCCTGCCCATCTGCCTAACGAATTCCGGGCCAACCGGTGTACAATAGGAGCAAATTCCGTTTCCATCCTTCACACTTGGCCCAAACATTCGATGAATCTCACGACAATTCTTATCATCCTCGTCGTTCTCTTTGTCGCCGTGGCTCTTTTCGGTGGCATTTTCCTCTACGTCTACTGGTGGCTCATCCAGCGCGCCCTGCCCAATCTAAGCGGTAAGCAGCAGGTGGACGGCTTGTCCGCGCCCGTCCAAGTGCTGCGGGACGAGCGGGGCATCCCCTACATTTACGCGCAAAACCAGGCCGATCTCTTGCGCGCCCAGGGCTTTGTCCACGCGCAAGACAGGCTTTGGCAGATGGAGCAGAACAGACGCATTGCCAGCGGGCGTTTGTCCGAACTGTTTGGCGTGGCCGCTCTGGACGTGGATCGCTTCAGCCGCATTGTTGGTTTCCGCCGGGCCGCCGAAGACGAACTGGCAGCCCTGGAGCCAGAAGAGATTGCCGCGCTGGAACACTATGTGGCGGGAATCAACGCCTACATTCGCAGCCGGCCTGGTCGCCTGGCCCCGGAGTTCAACCTTTTACGCCGCCAGCCCGAACTGTGGACACCCCTGGATGTTGTCGCCTTTTCCAAGCTGATGGGCTGGAGCCTCAGTGTCAACTGGGAAAGCGAATTGGTACGCCTGCAACTGGCGAATCAGCTCGACCCCCTGCTGGCCGCCGAGTTGGAGCCGGATTACCCACCAACCAACCCAGCCATCACCGAAGCCCTGGGTGAAAAGAGTATGCGGCTGGTCAGCACTGCCGGTCTACTTTTGAGCCAATACGATCAATTGAAACAGTGGATGGGACCCAGCGGCCCCAACCAGGGCAGCAACAGTTGGGTGATTGGCCCCAAAAGCAGCACCGGCGGACGGGCTATTCTCTGTAACGACCCCCACCTGTCGCTCACAATGCCCAGCGTCTGGTACGAAAACCATCTCCACTGCCCCGAGCTACAGGTGAGCGGTGCGAGCTTTGCTGGTGGGCCTGGGGTGATCATCGGCCACAACGAGCACATTGCCTGGGGCATCACCAATGCCTTCGTCGATGTGCAAGATCTGTACATCGAGCGCGCTCACCCGGACAAGCCACACCACTTTGCGTATGGTGACAACTGGGAAGAAGCGCGTGTCATCGAAGAACAGATCGTCGTGCGCCGCCAGACCAAACCCCATGTCGAACAGGTGGTGATCACCCGCCATGGACCGCTCATCGATAGGCTGGTCTCTCAAGGGGCAGGCGGCAACGCCGATACACCCTTGGCGCTGCGTTGGCAGGGCCACCAACCGGGACATCTACTCCGGGGGATTTTGGGGATCAATCGGGCGCAAACCTGGGGCGAATTTGACACAGCCCTGGCCGATTGGAGTGCGCCTGCCCTGAATTTTGTCTTTGCCGATGTCGACGGCAATATTGGCTACCGGCTGGCGGGCGATATTCCCATCCGCGGGGCCGGGCTGGGCCTTGTTCCTGCGCCGGGATGGACAGACGAGTATGAATGGGCAGGTGTGATCCCCCACGCAGAGTTGCCAAGTCTCTTCAACCCGCCCAGCGGCATGATTGTTACCGCCAACAATAAGATAACCGGCGACGACTATCCTCACTTTCTTGGTGTGGAAAGCTACCCCGGCTGGCGCGCCCGGCGCATCGAGGAGATGCTACGGGAGAAACGGCGCCACAATCTGCGGAACATGGAACAGATTCAACTGGACACCGCCAGCCATTATGCAGCCGAGCTGGCCCCCATCCTGGCAGCCCACCAGAGCACCGACCCCTATGTAAACATCGGCGTCAACCTCCTGCGCAACTGGAGCCACACAATGGAGAAAGATAGCGCGGCCGCGCTGGTCTTTCACTACACGCTCCTGCACCTGCTGGAGATGACTTTTGGCGACAAACTCGGCCCCGCAACAAAAGGGTTTCTGGGCGGAACCCTCAGCCCGCTCTTTATCATCAGCGGATTTGTGCACCGAGCCGAAACCCGCTTGTTGGAAATTCTGCGCGAAAATGAAGAATCCCGCTGGTATGCGGACGCCAAAACCGGACGCCAGCGCAGCCGGGACGAACTAATCGGCGAAGCGTTGCAACAGGCAGTACGGCGAATTCGCAAAGAGGTGAATCCCACGCCACGCAACTGGGCCTGGGGGCGCATGCACCAGATCCGTTACGGCCACCCCATGGGCAGCGTGCGCATTCTGCGGGGGTTTTTCAACCGGGGGCCGTTCCCAATTAGTGGCGACGGCACAACCCCCAACCAGACCAGTTTTGCGCCGGAGCTTCCTCCTGGTCTGGCCCAGGTTGTCGCCAGCTACCGCCAAATCTACGATGTAGGGGATTGGGACAATGCCCGGGCCATCACCACCAGCGGCCAAAGCGGACACCCACTCAGCCCCAACTACGCGGACCAGATTCCCATGTGGTTGGAGGGAAATTATCACCCCATGCCCTGGACGCGGGAGGCGGTGGAGGCGATTGCGATCCATCGGCTGCGGCTGGAGTAAAGTCAAGTGTTATTTTGTGGAAAATGCCAACGCCATCTGATGTCCGGGTCGCTGGCCGTTGAGGAGAATGTAGGGGGCGCTCTTTTGGGGGGATGGCACGCCGATCTGCTCCAGGTGGGCCAGATCGGACAAACTACCCTGGCGGCGCGCAGCCAAAATACGGTCGGCGGAAATGGGACCGATGCCAGGGATACGCAGCAACGTAGAGCGGTCGGCCCGGTTGATCTCCACGGGCGCTGACCGCAGGTGAATGTCCGCCCAGGCTTCTTTCGGGTCCACATCAAGGCGCAAGTTTTGATCAGCGCCAAAGCCTAAATCCTCCACACCCCAACCATAATCCCGCAGCAGAAAACTGGCCTGATAGAGCCTGTGTTGTCGCTTGGGCAATACGGATGGGCGGTCCTCAAAGGGTGTTTCAGAAACGGGGCGGAACGCGGAGAAATAGGCACGGCTGATCTGCGCCTGGGCGTAGAGTTTCTCGCTCAGGGCCAGGAGTTCCAAATCTGTGTCGCCCACCGCGCCGACGACGAACTGGGTGACTGACGAAGCCCGCACCCGCTCTGTGCGGCGAATCTCCTCCACCCAGAGCAGTCGTTGGATCAGTTCGTCCCAGAAATCCTTTTTGGGGGCCAGCAGCCGCAGTCGCTCCTGGGTGGCCCCTTCCAGATTCACCGAAACCCGATCCGCCAGTTGCATGGCCCGGCGCACCTGATCCTTCTCGGCGCCGGGCATAATTTTCAGGTGAATATAGCCCCGGTAGCCCTGCTTCTTGCGCAGAATCTCGGCGGTGTCGATAATCTTATCCTGGGCCTTGGGGCTGCCGCCGATAATGCCGGAGGAGAGAAAGAGACCATCCACCAGCCCGGCCTGCTGAATGCGGCTGAAGCCCTGGGCCATTTCGTCCGGTTGCAGGGTGATGCGTTCCATGCTGCTGCGGCCAGCCCGAAAAGGGCAGTAGAAACAGTTGCGCTCGCAGGCGGTGGTCATCATGGTTTTGAGCACAGGCTTGGGGCCGGTGGGTGTCATCACCTGGGAGATGGAGCGGCGCAGGGCAGCCATATTGCGTTCCTGGCGGCTCGGTTTGGCCTGTGGTGAAAAGCAACCGGGGGGCGCGCCTTCTTCGTGGGGCGCATCACCAGCAGGCTCGAAACTGGTGGCGTTTCCCATTCCCAGAATTTTTTCTACAGGGTCCAGGGCGATGGTGAAGTTCATACAGCAATTATACGAACGAATGTTCTAATTGTCAAAGAGGAAAGTAGGACGCAGATAAACGCTGAAAACGCAGATTTTTCTCCGGATCAGCGTCTATCCGCGTAAATCTGCGTCCAAATTCTTCAGTGAAAATCCATTATATCTGTGTCAATCCGTGTCCTTTTTTTGAGGAGGTGTGGAAGTGCGCGCAGTCATTCAACGGGTGAGCGAAGCCAGCGTGCGGGTGGACGGGGCAGTCGTCGGCCAAATTGGGCGGGGATTTCTGGTGCTGTTGGGAATTACCCACAGCGACGGGGAAGCTGAAGCGCTCTGGCTGGCGAAGAAGATTGCCGGGCTGCGTCTGTTTGAGGACGAGGACGGCAAAATGAATTTGGGGTTGGCGGATGTGGGTGGTGAGGTGCTGGCGGTGAGCCAGTTCACCCTGTACGGCGATGCCCGCAAAGGCAGGCGGCCCAGTTTTGTGGAGGCAGCCCGGCCAGAGCAGGCCCAACCCCTCTACGAAGAATTCTGCGCTGCCCTGCGCGGCGAGGGCATCCATGTGGCCCAGGGCATTTTTCAGGCCCACATGCAGGTACAACTGGTCAACGACGGGCCGGTGACCCTGGTGGTGGATACGTGACACCATCCCCTACGCGCCGGCGATCACCACCATGAATTCCCCCTTCAACGTCTGCCCTTCCACCGCAGCGTGCAGCTCGGAGAGGGTTCCCCGCTCCACTTTTTCGTAGAGCTTGGTCAGATCGTTGGCGAGGGCCGCGGGCCGGTCGCCGTAGACTTCCAGCGCATCGGCCAAAAAGGCAGCCAGACGATAGGGACTTTCGTAGAAGACCAGGGTATGGGGAGAGGCGGCGTCTACTTCTAAGAAGCGGCGACGTGCGCCCGATTTGCGCGGTGGGAACCCCCGATAGGTAAAGCTGTGCAAGGGCAGGCCAGAGAGAACCAGGGCCATCACCAGCCCCGCGGGGCCGGGAATCATGGTGACGGGAAGCCCTTCGTCGATGGCCCGGCGCACGGCAGTGTAGCCAGGGTCCGAGATGCCCGGCGTGCCTGCGTCGGTGACAATTGCCACAGATTGGCCCGCCTTCAACAGGCCGACGATGCGTTCGACGGCCTGTTTTTCGTTGTGTTCGTGATAGGGGATTTGGTTGGCACTGATCTCAAAGTGGGCCAGGAGGCGGCCCGTTTTACGGGTGTCCTCGGCGGCGATCACATCCACCGAGCGCAGAGTTTCCAGCGCGCGCAGGCTGATGTCGTCCAGATGGCCGATGGGCGTGGCAACCAGGTAGAGCATCAGGCTTTTTGGCGCAATTTGAGCAGGTGGGCCTTGGCAATATCCACGCTCACCGCGGCGTCCCGTCCATAGGCGTCGGCCCCCACGTCTTTGGCGAAGTTTTCGGTGACAGGTGCGCCGCCCACCATGACATAAATTTCATCCCGCAGACCCTCTTCGCCCAGGGTGTCGATGACGACTTTCATGTAAGGCATGGTGGTTGTCAAGAGAGCACTCATCCCCAGCAGTTGGGGCTTGTGTTCGCGGATGGCGGCGATAAACATGTCGGCATCCACATTGATGCCCAGGTTGATCACTTCCAGACCCGCGCCCTCCATCATCATCGCCACCAAATTCTTGCCGATGTCGTGGATGTCGCCCTTGACCGTGCCGATGACCATTTTGCCGATCTGCTCGGCGCCGGTCTCGGTGAGCAGGGGACGCAGAATCTCCATGCCGCCCTTCATGGCGTTGGCAGCCATCAGCACTTCGGGCACAAAGAGAATGCCGTCGCGAAAATCGATGCCTACGATCTCCATGCCGGCCACCAGCCCTTGATCGAGAATCTCTTGGGGGGTATAGCCTCGTGCAAGCCCCTCGTTGGTCTGGGCTACAATCTCCTCCCGCAAACCATCGTATAAGTCGTCCTGCATTTGCAGGAAAAGGTCTTCGTCGCTCAGGTCAGAAAAGTCGAAATCCATTGCTTCTCTCCAAATGGGGTTGAACCGGTACTTTGTATTCTAACGGGCGATGTAAATCAGGGCAAAGAATCAAATACCTGCAAACTCTTCCACCGCACCGAAGAGCCGCTCCATATCCGCGTCCCATGCTTCGCCCATGTGGGCAATGCGGATGGCTTTTCCCTTATACTCGCCGTAACCGTCGGATATCTCCATCTCTCGCGCGGCCAAGAAATCATTGAGCGCGTCCATTTCCCAGCCAAAGGTGTTGGCGATGGTCGTCACGGTGGGCGATGCGTAGCCCTCCTCTGCCATCAAACCCAGCCCCTTGGATGCAGCCCAACTTCGGGTGCGCTCGGCCAGCCGGTGATGACGGGCAAAGCGCGCGTCCACCCCTTCGGCAACGATGCGGTCGAGCTGGACACTGAGCGCCCGCATGAGCGAAATAGCAGGGGTGGCCGGTGTGGTGCTGCGTTTCAGGTAGCGTTCCAGAAGAAGAAAATCGAAATACCAGCCCCGCCCCGTAACCGTCTTGGCTTTTGCAAAGGCCCGTTCGCTGACAGCAGCAAAGGACAAACCAGGGGGCAACGCCAGAGCTTTCTGGCTGGAGGTCAGGCAGAGATCGAGTTGCCACTCGTCCACGGGGATGCGGGTTCCGCTGAAAGAGGAGACCGCATCCACCAGCACAAGCGTATCCGGGCTGAGGGTATGGACAACATCGGCAATCTCGCCCACCGGGCTGGTGACACCGGTGCTGGTCTCGTTGTGGACAACCGTAATCGCATCCACCGGGCCGTCGGACAAAGCGTGGGTCAAGGCATCGGCCACCTGCTCCGGCTTCACGGCCGTACACCAGGGCAGGTCAACACGAACAGCCTCTTTGCCGCAACCCACAGCCACATCGTACCAACGTTGGCTGAACGCACCATTGACAAAGCTGATCACCCGCCCACCCACGCAGTTGCGGATGGCGGCCTCGTGCATGGCTGATCCGGTGGCGGCCAAAATGTACACACGGGAAT
>JAHEML010000156.1:0-6912 GCA_024643705.1 Caldilineaceae bacterium
ATTTGGTTGATCCCAGAGAACTGCTGGGTGATCTCTTCTTTCCGGTCATTTCGCTGCTGGTGGCGGTGATTCTCTTTGAAGGGGCGTTGACACTTAACTTTGCCGAGGTGCGGGCAGTTGCCAGCACAGTACGCAATCTGGTGACAATCGGTGCCGTGATCACGTGGCTGGGTGGCGCGGTGGCAGCCCATTATCTGCTGGGGTTGGAGTGGCTGCTCTCTGTCTTGTTTGGGGCGTTGATCGTCGTTACTGGGCCAACGGTCATTGCGCCACTGTTGCGTAATGTGCGCCCCAACCAGCGCATCTATTCGGTGTTGATGTGGGAAGGCATCCTGATCGATCCTGTGGGGGCATCGTTGGCCGTGCTTGTCTTTGACTTTATTGTGGCCGAAAGCGGCGGAGCGGGCCACGGGGCCAACCCTGTTCTCGCTTTTCTGGAGATTGTTCTGGTGGGTACGGCGTTGGGGCTGATCGGTGGGTATATTACGTCCCAATTGTTGAAACGCTACCTGGTTCCAGATAATCTGCAAGACTTGGTGGTGTTGGCACTGGTGGCTGGTCTTTTTGCGATTTCCGACGCGGTAGAGGCAGAATCCGGGCTGCTGACAGTGACGGTGATGGGTGTCTATCTTGCCAACAGCAACCTACACCAACTGCGCGAGATACTGCATTTCAAAGAGCGGCTCAGCACTCTCTTTATCTCTGGGCTGTTTATTCTACTGGCCGCCAGCATCAGCCTAGAAACGCTGGGTCTGCTCGATTGGCGCAGCATTGTTCTGCTGGCTGTTGTCATCTTCATTCTGCGCCCCATCAATATCCAGGTCAGCGCGCTGGGCAGCACACTAACGGGAAAAGAGCGGCTCTTTCTTTCGTGGATTGCCCCCAGAGGCATTGTGGCTGCGGCTATCACCGCGCTCTTTGCCTTCCGCCTGCAAGAATTGGGCTTTGTCGAGGCTAAGATACTGGAGCCTTTGGTCTTTTTGGTCATTGTCGGCACAGTCTTGCTGCAGGGAAGCACGGCCAAATGGTTTGCCCAACGGCTTGGAGTAGCCGAAGCCGAGCCTCAAGGATTCCTGCTGGTGGGGGCCAACCGTTTTGGGCGCCTGCTGGGCGAGGCGATTCAGCAAGAGGGTTTTGTGGTGCGGCTGGTTGATACAGACCCAGAAAATATCAACTTGGCAAAAATGAGCGGGTTAGACGCTTTCTACGGCAATGCGCTTTCCGAGTACACAGAAGAACATCTGCCTCTCTCTGGCATTGGCCGCCTGCTGGCATTGACCAGCAACGACGAAGCCAACGCGTTGGCTTGCCGCCACTACAAAGACGAATTTGGCTCGGCGGGCATCTATCAACTGGTGCCACGCACTTATGGCGAAGGCAACCGTAACCAGTCGCCCGGGGGACGGACTTTGGGGCGGTTGCTCTTTTGCGAAGAAGCAACCAATCGCTACCTGATCGACAATGTCCGGGACGACGCTATGATCAAACGTACCAAGCTAACACCCCAGTTCAGCTACGATGATCTGAAGGCCGAACATGGCGAGGACTTGATTCCCCTGATGGCAGTCCAGGGCAAGACGGTGGAAGTGGCGACACTGGACGAAGAGTTCCAACCCCAGGCAGGCTGGACGGTGTTGAGCCTGGTGGAGAGCGAAATGGATATCAGTGCCGCCACATAACCTGGCAATGCGCGCGTGCTCACTCTATGCGCGTACAACCTGAGCACACGGGCATTGCCTTTTGGATGTATTGGCGGTAGACTATCCTTAGCCATCTCACCTAAACCGTTTTACTTATTGGACTCGAATTGAGGAAATTGCATGGGATTTTTGCGTGCTGGCCTGGAAGCCGAAGCCTACGACCGAGAATATACCAACAGGGAGCTTATCGCCCGGCTGGGGGGGTATTTCCGTCCCTGGTTGCGTCGCTTTGGCGCAATTGTGCTCCTGGTAACACTCTTTTCGCTCGCGCAGACAGGTGCGCCCCTGCTGGCCGCGCAGGGCATCGAACTGATGACTGGAAAGGCAGGGGTACAGGGCATCGAGCCATCGGCCATCGTCCTGCTTTCGGCTGCACTGCTGGTGTTGGGCGTGCTTACCTGGGGCTTTAACTGGGCGCGACGGCTGCTGACTACCATGTTGATCGGCGACATTGTGCTGGCCATGCGTTTGGATAGTTTTCGCGCAGCCATGAACCACGACCTCAGTTTCTACGATAAGTACCAGTCCGGGCGTATTGTCAGCCGGATCACCAGCGACAGCGACGAATTTGGCCGGGTATCTGTTCTGGTGACGGATGTCTTTAGCCAGCTTTTGCTATCGTTGATGCTTTTCATCGTTCTGCTTACCATCGAATGGCGTTTGGCACTGTTGGTACTGGCGCTGGCTCCAGTGGCCTTTATTGTCTCCAATCTCTTTCGGGGCATTGCCCGGCGCATTACACAGCAGAGCCAGCGGGTGGTGGCGAATGTGAATGTGAGCATTCAGGATGCGGTGACGGGCATCAACGTTGCCAAGAATTTCCGGCGGGAGCAGGGCATTTACGAAGAGTTTCAGGCGGTCAACAACCAAAGCTACTCGATCAACACCTGGCGGGGGATCGTGCTGGCAACGGTTTTCCCCACCCTCACATTCTTCAGCGCTGTGGGTACAGGAGTTCTGCTCTACACTGGGGGTTATAGCGTCAGCCAATCCATCATCACCATGGGCGCATGGTATCTCTTCATCAACAGCCTGGATCGTTTCTGGTTTCCCATGCTCCAATTGTCGGCCTTTTGGAGTCAGTTTCAGGCGGGGCTGAGCGCGACCGAACGCATTTTTGCCCTCATCGACGCCGCGCCTGTTGTGCATCAGTTCGACAACCGCCCGGTGGACAGACTGCGAGGCGATATCGAATTCCGCAACGTGAGCTTTCGCTACAGCGAAAAGGAGCAAGTGCTACCCGACTTCAGCCTGCACATCCGCCCGGGCGAAAGCGTGGCCCTGGTGGGGCATACGGGCGCGGGCAAGTCGAGCATTGCCAAGCTGGTCACCCGTTTCTACGAATTTCAGGATGGTCAGCTACTCATCGACGGCCAGGATATCCGCAGCCTGGATTTGAAGAGTTATCGCAGCCATTTGGGGATTGTCAGCCAATCGCCCTTTCTCTTTGCGGGGACAGTGACAGACAATATCCGCTATGCCAAGCCGTCCCTCAGCGATGCCGAGGTAGAGGCGGTTGCCCGGCAGATTGCGGGGGGAGATTGGCTGGAAACCCTGCCCGACGGGCTGCAAACTAATGTGGGCGAGCGGGGTGCACGCTTGAGCATGGGCCAGCGTCAGTTGGTTGTATTGGCGCGTATGTTGGCCCATGATCCGGCCATTTTTATTCTGGACGAAGCTACAGCCAGCGTGGACCCCTTCACCGAAGCGCAGATTCAGCAGACTCTCGATCTGCTCTTTCACAATCGCACGTCGATTGTGATCGCCCATCGCCTCTCTACGGTGAGGGCCGCAGACCGCATCCTTGTGCTGCGCCAGGGTGAGATTATCGAAGAGGGCAGCCACGAAACCTTGATCGCCCAGGGCGGCCATTATGCCGAACTCTACAACACCTACTTCCGCCACCAGTCGCTGGACTATATCAATACCCGCCCCGACACCCGCTCGGCGGTGCTGGAGGCGGTGTAGGACGAACGATCAAAGAGGCAAATAAAAGAGAGGTGTGGGAATTCCGTGACGAATTTCCACACCTCTCTTTTGATCTCAACGTCTATCTGTTCCGGCAGAGCCGGTGTAGGCGAGACCGACCACACCGGCTTGGCAACCAGGTGCCCGGTCTACGACACGCTATCAGCGCTGCACACTGGGTAGATAGAGCTTGTTCTGCACCTGCACGGCCACAGATGGCACAGTGACCGTGCTCTGTCCCGTCACGGTCACTTGCACAGGTGGAGGATTGGTGTTCCCCTGGCCGGGCAGTTGCACCTGCAACGTGTATTGACCCAACGGCACGTCCGTCAGCGTATAGACGCCGTTGCCATCCGTGATGGCCGTGCGTGTCACCTCCGGGCTGCGCGCGCTGTTGGAAAGGGTCACTTGCGCCCCGCTGATGCCCGGTTCGCCGTTGTCCTGGCTGCCATTGTTGTTCTTGTCGTCGAACACCTTCCCGGTCACGGTCACCCCGCTCGTGGTTTGGGAAGTGGGCGTAGCAGTTGCCGTTGGCGTATGAGTTGATGCACCAGGCGTCACCGGAGTGTTGGTTGGTGTTGACGTGCTGGTCGGTGTCTGTGTGGCTGTTGGCGTATGAGTTGATGCGCCCGGTGTCACCGGAGTGTTGGTTGGTGTTGACGTGCTGGTCTGTGTCTGTGTGGCTGTTGGCGTATGAGTTGATGTGCCCGGTGTCACAGGTGTGCTGGTTGGGGTGGACGTGGGCGTATTGTCCGGCGTCTCCAGGAAGATCGCCTGATAGAGTGTAAAGCTGCCAATGACTGTGACCGGCTGGGGCATATAGTTCCAGATGGTCTCTCGGTATTCTCCGCTCAAGGTGATCAGGTTCGGCTGTCGATCGACAGTGCCAGTCAGATGAAACTGCTGCTTGACACCTGTTTTTCCGGCAATGCTCAAGACGAGCTCTTCCGAACGCACATCCAGGGTCGTACCGTCAAAAGTTCCTGTCAATTTTGGTCCGACGGCCAGCGGTGTGGCCCCCGGCCCTGGTGTGCCGGGAAAAGGCGTCGGCCCGACAGGGGTTGCCTGAATGGTGTGCATGCCAGAAAAGACAAGTGTACTATCCAGGTCCACATAGGCGGTGATGTTCGTGCCGCTCTGCTGGATCAGCAGGCCCAGATCGATGCTGCCCAACTCTGCGGGCATGGAATCGGTGTAGGCATTGCTGCTGCCAACAGGCGTCGATGTAGGTGTCGGCGTTTCCAGCGTTCCGCTGAGCACACCTGTCAGCCCCCAGTGCAGCGCTACCTCCCCGGCAAAGCTGCCCTCCAAATCACCCTCCGCCCCCGGAAGCACCACCGGGGCGGGGTTTGCGTCTGCGCTCTCAGGTAGGCGGATAGTCGGCCCAAAGGCAAACAGGGCCAGGACGAATCCAATGACGAGGAGGCCGACGACTGTCGCTATGGGTAGTGTACGTTTTCGTTGCATGGCATCCTCGGTATTAGAAGTCAATCTTGACACATTCCGACAGGGTGGGCACTTGGTTTGGCACATCCCGGGAGACGTAAGTGGCGCTGAACTTCAACACCAGATCGTTTAGCTGTTGCAGGTCCATATCAGCCAGGCCGCCGCCGCCGCCAGAGAAGAGCTTCACTGTCCACTCGGTGCTGGCAATGCCCCGGCCCACCAGCTCGGAATTCTGGAATCCATTCGTCCCTGGGGGCGTTTCGTCGTTAACATTGGCCTGGAACTGGGCAAAGGCTTTTTCGGGATTTTGGCCCTCCGACCATTCCAACCCCAGCAAATAGGCCGGGGCTACTAGGCGATAGTCCAGAATACAGCCGCTGTTAGCCCGAATCTGCACCAGCCCGGATTGGGAAATGCGGATGGTACGCCGCTTCAGCCCCGCCTGATCGCTTTCGATGTCCACAGCCACACCCGTATTCGTGCTGACCGGCTGTCCCACCGCTGCCATCTGTTGCAGCCAGAGGCCGCTGTAGCCTGGGCCGTAGACATTGGCAAAGATGCCCCCGTCCTGAATGTTTGTGGGGAAGGAGAAGACCAGCGCGGGTTTGCCCCCGCTTTCCGGGTCCGCAATCGTATGCTCGGCCACCCAGACCCGGAAGCGCCTGGCCCGTTCGGCCAGGATTGCCGCCGGGGTGGTGAAGCCGTCAGCCTGCAACGCGGCATCCGTCAGCCCCACCACATATTGGGCCACGGAAATCTCGTAGTCGATGGGGTTCTTGGGCGAAGTCGGCTTCAGGCTGTTGACTTTCGTGGACAGGTCGAGGAGGAACTGTTTCACATCCTCGGCTGTGCGGGCTTTGTAGATTTTGGAGATGGCGAACCCACTGGCCGACAGACGCACGGCGTACTCATATTCGGCTCGGCGCGCGGCCAGATAGGCGATGCGGGCGGCGCGCTCCAGAGCCGCGGCCGTTTGCAGCCGGGCCGAATCGCGCACGATGCGGTGGCTGGGGTCGTTGGCCGAACTGTATTGCAGATAGGCACGCTGCTTACGCGCCTCCATCAACAGATCGTCGCCTAGCATATCCTCGAATTCGGACTTCTTGCCCAGATAGGCTTGGTAGGCGACCTGCCAGTCCACATAGCTTTCGCTGATGTCCAGCAACAGATTGCCGATTTCCACATCCACACCGGCGTCTTGCACGACGACAGCGGCTGCGGTGGAGCTGGCCCCGGCTGCGGCTGCGGCCAGTCCGGCAGCGACGGAGCCGGGTTTTGTGATGGTTCCACCGCCGGAACTGAGTACAACCGTTTCCACAGCGTCGCTCACAGCATCCGCTACCTGAAAGGCTGTTTGAATCACCCCATCGGCAATAATGGATGCTGTCACCTTCACGCTGGCGTCTTTGGAAAGTTTGATGCGCTTACTTAAGTTGTCGATTTTGAGTTTGATCCCTGCCACTTCCAGCCAGACGCCCCGCAGATCGTACAACGAGCGCTTGGCATCTCCTTCCAATACCTTGGCATCTTCCATGCAGGTGTCAAAGACCGATTTCTCATTGGGTACCGATGCCACTTGAATATCGTTCAGACAGATATTCAGGTACTCGATCTGCTCTTCGGCACAGGTGAAGAACGCAGCATCATTGACACCGCCGGGTGATGGCTTTACACAGCCGAAGGTGGCATAGATTTCGTTGTCCACGCCCGTGCCCACCGCAAGGACATCATCGATGAGTTTTTGCTGCGTGTTATCAAAAGCCAGCTTCGTGGCATAGGCAATCTTTTGAAGGTCCTT
>JAHEML010000156.1:6922-7614 GCA_024643705.1 Caldilineaceae bacterium
TCCTTGGCCTCTTCGGCCAGTGCGTAGGCATCCTCCAGCAATCCTGTCTCGCCGCTGCTGGCTGGTTTGGAATAGGCACGGGCGGGGACGAGGGTGACGTTGAAGCCAAAGATATTGCGATTTTCGGCCAAGTTACGGGCCGCATCCCGGGTCTTGAGCATATTCAGGGCCATCTCGGCCACCAGCAGGCCATCAGGGCGTTCGCCCTGGGCACAGCCCTCACCCGTGGGCGCGCCCGCGCCAATACCGGCCATGCCGATCAGTTTGATGTGGCCTTCGGCCAGTGTCGCCCGGTAGGTGTTGCTGGCGTCGACCCGAGCCTGAGCAGCCAAGGCTTGCTGCTCAGGTTTTGGCTTGTCTTCTGGCTTGTCGACCTCACCCAGATAGCTTTGGCGTATGGCGATGTGATGTTGCGCCGTCTCTTTGCTGGCAGATGCCTCCAACAGGAGCGACCACTCGGTCTGGGTAAAAAAGTCGGACACCACACAGCCGCTACCCAATGGTTTGTCCAGGGCCTCAGCAATGCCTTTCTCCACCAGTTCGTATTGATTTTCGGCGGCGCGCAGTTTGGCAATCTCCTGGCGCACAAAGTTTTCGCCCCCTTTGAAATCACCGCTGAAGGCCACTTCCAGAGCATCGACCACAAACTGCTGGCCGAAGATCATACGAATGTTGGCCGCCTCGCGCACGCT
>JAHEML010000932.1 GCA_024643705.1 Caldilineaceae bacterium
GTACTGCCGATGATTGTGGTCATTGCTTTTGGCTACTGGGGGACCGTCGACCTTGCGGCGCTGACTCGCCCCCAGGAGAACGAAATTGTCATCAACGCCAAAGGACAACAGTGGAGTTGGCAGTTTTCTCTGCCCGATAATGATCAGATATCGCAAGAGTTGGTACTCCCAGTTGGTCAGCCCATCCGCATGGACCTGACATCTGAAGATGTATTGCACAACTTCTTTGTTCCCGAATTCCGGGTGAAACAGGATATTGTGCCGGGGCGCACCACCCACCTGCGTTTTACCGCCACTGTTGAGGGCGAATACAAGCTCATTTGCGCCGAACTTTGTGGCCTGAACCACACGGGGATGAACGCTGTTGTCCGTGTGGTTCCCCAAGACGAATTCGCCGCTTTTTGGTCACAGGATGTTCAAACAGCCAGCTCAAAATAATTTCAAGTGAGTTTCGCTGCCACGGCAGCAACGCTTGTTTCGGAATCACGCGTTTCTCCTGAACGCATAGGGGGTCTTTCTATGTCGCTATTTTCACTCGGTCTTGTGCGGGCCATCGTCGGCCAAATACTCGGCATGGTCACGGGGATGGGCTTTACCATCTTTGTGCGGGTCTTGCTCGGCTTGCCCCCCTGGAAAGCGGAACCGGCTTGGACAGTCGGCGCTGTTTTCAGCATTATCGGTGCGCTCTGGGGTGTTGGCATCTTTGATGATTGGGCCAAATGGATGAAAGGCGTTGAAACACCCATGCGCCACGGCCCGCCAGAGGGCAAACCAGCCTGGACTCGCTACTTTGCCGTGGATTACAATCACAAAGTCATTGGCATTCAATACACGGTCTGGGGCATCTTCCTGCTTCTGGTCGGTGGCACAATGGCCCTGATTTTCCGCACAGAATTAGCTGCGGCTGGCGTCCAGTTCCTTAGCTTAGAGTTGTACAACAACTTCATCGGCATGCATGGCTTTATCATGATTTTTTCGATTTTGCTGGGCGTGGGTGGTATGGCCAACTATCTGGTTCCCCTGATGCTGGGTGCCGAGGATATGGCTTTTCCCCGGCTCAATGCTCTGGGCTTCTGGTTCAATGTGCCCGGTAGCTTTTTGCTTCTTGCCAGCCTGTTCATTGGTGGTTGGGATGCAGGCTGGACAGCCTATCCGCCGCTGAGTGCTCGTGGCCCCATTGGCTATCAACTGTTCTTCTTGGGCGTCTTTGCGGTCGGTCTATCGTCGATTGTCGGTTCGCTGAACCTGCTCGTCACGATTCTGCGGATGCGCCCCAAAGGCATGAGCCTTTTCAAGATGCCCATCTTCTGCTGGGCTGTATTTGCCACCAGCCTGATCCAGCTAACAGCCACCCAGTTGATTGGCCTGAGCTTCTTGATGGTCTCCACCCAACGGGCGCTGGGCATGGGTTTCTTTGATCCAGGAGCCGCCGGAGCCACACTGATGACCGGCCTGGGCGACCCAATTCTCTTCCAACATTTGTTCTGGTTCTACAGCCATCCCGCCGTTTACATTTTCGTCTTGCCTGGGTTGGGTATCATTAGCGAACTGCTCCCTGTCTTCAGCCGCAAGCCCCTTTTTGGCTACAAATGGATTGCCCTCTCCAGTATGGCGATTGCCATCGTCGGCTTTTTGGTCTGGGGCCACCACATGTACATGTCCGGCTACAACAATATTCTGCGCTACCCCTTTATGTATGCAACCCTGCTGGTCGCTGTGCCCACGGGTGTCAAGATCTTTAGCTGGCTGGGTACAATTTGGGGCGGCAAGTTGAGTTTCGAGACACCCATGCTCTTTGTGCTGGGTGCGATCTCCGTCTTTCTCATCGGCGGTCTCACAGGGCCGATTCTGGCGACAGTGCCATCGGACATGCCCTTGCACGATTCTTATTTCGTGGTGGGCCATTTCCACGCTACCATGTTTGGCGGGTTCGTCTTCCCCTTCTTTGCAGCCCTCTATTTCTGGTTCCCCAAAGTAACCGGACGTATGTATAACGAAACCCTGGGCAAGATTCACTTCCTCATCATGACACCAGCTTTTTGGATGCAAACCCTGGGCCAAATGGGTGTGGGTGTGATGGGTATGCGGCGACGTATTGCCGACT
>JAHEML010000157.1 GCA_024643705.1 Caldilineaceae bacterium
TGCAACCGCGCTCAGCGAAATGCTTTCGGATCGCCCTCGCCCTGTAGGGCTGGAGATTCCCCTGAACGTTCTTTCGGCCAAAGCGGAGATGAATCTGACGTCCCTGCCCCTGGCCGTACGCCGCCCTGCCGTAGACCCGGACGCGCTGGACAAAGCGGCCAAACTGCTGGGCAACGCCAAGAATCCGCTGATCATCGTGGGGGGCGGCGCGCTGGACGCATCTGAAGAGCTTTGCGCGCTGGCCGAGACTCTGCAAGCGCCTGTCTTTTCCACCAACGATGGCCGGGGTATTCTCAGTAGCCGCCACTATTTGAGCCACGCCCTGCCTGTTGCCCATCGTTTCTGGGCTGAGGCCGATGTGGTGCTGGCGGTGGGAACCCGGATGACCACCCCGCTGCTCAACTGGGGAGTGGACGATGAGCTGCAGATCATCCGGCTGGACATCGATCCCGAAGAACACAACCGCATCAGCCCGCCTGCCGTCAGCCTGGTGGCGGATAGCCGGGATGGGCTGGCCGCGCTTGCCAACGCTCTGGGCAAACATAATCGCCGCCGCCCCTCCCGCAAGGAGGAGATGGATGTGCTCAAAGGGGCCGTCGACGCCGAGATGGACCAATTGCAGCCCCAGGTGGCCTATCTCGCCGCCATTCGCCAGGCCCTGCCCGACGACGGTATCTTTGTGGAGGAGTTGACCCAAGTTGGGTATGTGAGCCGTTTTGTCCTACCTGTATATCAGCCCCGCACCTTTCTCTCCACCGGTTATCAGGGGACATTGGGTTGGGGTTATTCCACGGCGCTGGGGGCAAAGGTGGCAATGCCCGATCGCCCGGTGCTTTCGATCAGCGGCGATGGTGGCTTTATGTTTGGCGTGCAGGAGATGGCAACCGCTGTGCAGCACAACATTGCCACGGTTTCGGTGGTCTTCGACGATGGCGCTTATGGCAACGTGCGCCGGATGCAGCAGCAACAGTACGACAACCGTGTGATTGCCACGGATCTGCGCAACCCGGATTTTGTGAAATTGGCCGAGGCTTTTGGCATGTTGGGATTGCGTGCCGAAAATCCGGCAGAATTACGCGCTGCCATCGAACAGGGATTTGCCGCCGGTGTGCCCACCCTGATTCACGCGCCTGTGGGCGAAATGCCCAGCCCGTGGCGAACCGTCTTTATGCCCAGAGTACGGCCACGCTCTGCTTGATTTGTCACCCTGTCACCTTGTCATTTTGTCGCCTTGTCATCCCACAGGAGAAACCCCAATGACCCGCTCTTTCACCCCTGTCGAAGTGCCCCAGTCGATTCTGGATCGTTTCAAGAAGCTCCCCGTCGCCACTATTTGGAATCATGTGTGGCGAGACGCCGAGGTTCCGCTACCTTTTATGGAGGGGGTTTTCCCCTACACGCCAGGCCAACGGTTGGCCGCCCGCGCCCGCACTCTGCGCTTTCTGCCGCCCCGCCCTGATCTGATGGCCGGGATGGAGAAGGGCGAAAACGGGCCAGAATATCGCGCAATGGCCCGCTGTGGCCCTGGCGATGTGCTGGTGGCCGATATTATGGGCAACACCCGCGCCTGCATTTTTGGCGATGTCAAGGCCATGCAGCTCAAAATGAACAACGCCGACGGCATTGTCACCGATGGGGCTATCCGGGATTTGGAAGTGATGGAGAAGGAGAACTACAACCTGATCATTTATGCCCGCGCCCGTACGCCCTATGGCTCTGCGCCCTGGGCTGTGCCCGCCGAAGAAAATGGCGACATTCAGTGCGGCGGCGCGTTGGTGCGTCCTGGCGATGTGCTGGTGGGCGATGGCGACGGAGTTGTAGTTGTGCCATCCTGGTTCGCCGAGGAATGCGTGCAGATCGTCGAGGATCACGAAGGCGTGGAAGGGTACATCAAGGAAAAGATCGCCGCAGAAGGCGTGCGCCCTGGCCGCTACTATCCACCCCAGCCCGCCATGTGGGACGAGTGGCGCAACAGTCGATAGGGTGCGGGCAGGTTTTCGTTGGGGCTGCCGAAACGTGAGGCGTGAAACGTGAGACCAGCGGTACTTTTCACCTTTCACGCCTCACGTTTCGTTTGTATGATATACTGGCAACACTTGAACCATTCCATCATTTCGAACCATTCCATCACAAGGAAACCCAATGGCACAGACCGCGACACCCAAGCTCGACCAGGGCGATCTCTTTCCTGGGATGACGATTTCTCTTCTGGACGGCAGCCGTTTGACCCTGCCCGATGATCTGAACGCAGATTTTACCGTTTTTCTCGGCTACCGGGGCAAGTGGTGAGGCTACTGTCGTCGGCAGTTGGCCGACTATCAGAGCCGTTTGGGGGAACTGGAAAGCCGCAGTGCCCGTTTGATCGCGGCGTCGGTGGATTCCCAGGAAGATGCCCAGGCCGTCGTGGAGATGATGGGGTTGACCTATTCCGTGGGCTACGGGCTGGATTTTATGGAATTTGCCCAGAAAACCGGCGCATTCTACGAAGTACGGCGCAGCATTATCCACGCCACCAGTTTTATACTACGCCAGGATGGTACTGTGGCCCACGCTGTCTATGCCACCGGGCCAATCGGGCGGCTGACTGTGGATGATTGTATTCGAATGTTGGGGTAGGAAGAGGAAAAGATGAGCAGTTTTAGCAATCCACACTACATGTATCTATTCGATCTACAGAATGGCAAGAAGAAGCTGGCCTATGGCGAATCGCCAGAGGACGCGCTGGAGATTCTGCGCATCCGCCTGAGCGAGGACGAAATGGCAGCGATTCTGACAGAGAAGTACGAGAAGATTAACCAGCGCAAGTTGCAGGAATACGCTCATTTGCTTGGGTAGGACAGGGAATGGAGATAGGAGGTAAGGTTGTGATGTTGATTCCGCATCACAACCTTACCTCCTATCTCCTATCTCAGCTTGTCATCTTTAATCCCTAATCGTCGATAACTACTAATCGTCGATAACTACCACTGGCTGCCCACCTTTCGCCACAGACTCGTCGATGGCAAAACAGATTGCCATGGATTTATAGCTGTCGTAGATGGATGCATGGGATTCCACATCGCTCTCGATACACTCTACAAAATGCTCGATTTCCGCTTTGAAGGGGTGATGGGTCACGTCGCCGCTGTTGGGTGAAATGGTCGGAAAGCTCCAATACTCATGCGCGCCGGGGTAGTTGGCCGACGAGTAGACTTCGTTGTTCTGGATAGAGCCGTTTGTACCAAAGAGCCGACAGTTGAAGCGATAGGGTGTGTCTCCGTCCAGTAGGGCCGAGAGCTTGCCGACACCTCCGTTGGCAAATTTCACCGAAGCCACGACCACTGGATCAAATTCAAAGGTTTGGACCCGTTTGGGCGGCGCAGCAAAGGCGGAAACCTCCTGCACCTCGCCGCCCAGGTAGCGCAGCATATCCACCGCGTGGCAGCCACCGCTGAGAAAAGCGCTGCCCACCACATCTTTGCGCATGTACGGGTTGCCCGGTTGCGCGCGCCGAGCCGGATGCCAGTAATCGGCCTCACCGTAGATCAGCTCACCCAGCACGCCGTCGTCGATCAGCTTGCGCACAGTGACAAACTGGGGGTTCCAGCGCAGCACAAAGCTGGTGACTGTCTTGACACCCGCCGCCGCGACTGCTTCTCGGATGGATGCCGTCTCCTTGCGGGTGAGGGCCACTGGTTTTTCGATGACGATATGCCGCCCCGTTTGAGCCGCGCGCACGCAATGGGCAGCACGCACGTCGGGGTGGGTGCAAGAGACGGCAATCTGGATGCGTTGGTCGGCAAAGAAGTCATCCAGCGTTGCGTATTCCGTGCCATCAATGCCGTGGCTTTGCATCAGTCGGGACGCTTTGCCAGGAGTGCGATTGTAGATACCCACTACCTCGGTCAGCGGATGATCCCGGAAGACTTTGACATATTCTCCGGCCACCCAACCTGCGCCAAGTAACCCTACACCATATTTTGCGGTCATTTGAACTGCTCCTTGCCCTGGACTGGAACTATAATTTGTGTCTGAGATATTGAACCGTTTCCGTCGAACCCGCTTGACCGATGCCCAAAAGCAACTTTTGCGAAATATGCTCAATGGCTGGACGCTTAAATCCCACCGCATGCTGGATGGAGAGAAGGCGTATCGGCTGCACGGGTTGGCGGGGGAAGAATCTGAAGTCGCGGATGCGACGGTGGAGGGTCTGGTTGCTAAGAGTTTGCTGCAAAGTAACCTGAAATTTCCCGCAGCGAGTTATCTGCTCACAGAGAAAGGGCGTTCGCTGGCTATTCGACTGGCAAAACCACTGGGTTGATGGATGCATCCCGCATGTCAACGGTATGTCAATGGTCGGGCAGGTTGACCCCCAGGGCGTCGATATCTTCGGTGTTGTACGGATTCTCAAAACGGATTGTGGGGAAGCGGGTAGCACTAAATTCGCTCATCCGCTCTGAACCAAGCGCAGTGATTTCGGCGTGAATCTCCTCGGATGTTGCCCGAAACGCCGCCATATCCACACCCTGGCAGACTGCCGGAAGGGTTCGCAACCGGGGCAGCCCTCGGCGGAACATTTTGAGCGCGCCCCGCCAGTTGCCCCGCTCGATCTGCAAAAAGGCCACCCCCACTTGCAAAATGCCCTGGTACATCTCCCGCACAGGGCGTCTTTCCTCGTTCCAAGCCAACTCTAAATATTCGTGCTGCTCGAAAAACTCACCCCGGTTGAACTCCAATAGGCCCGCGACCGCGGTCCGGCTCAACACGTCTTGGCTGCCATCCACTGCCTGCATGGGTGGATGCACGTGTCCCTGCACCACGGTCACCAATTCTTCCATCATTTTGCTGCGTGCCCAGGCGTGATCCGCGCCAGCCTGACGCGCCCGGCGCAGTGTATCTGTATCCACGTGGCTGCCAAAGGCGTAGATGGGAATCTGCTTGTTCTGGGGCGAGAGTTTGCAGCGTCGGATGGCCGCCTCCCAGTCGCCCGGTGTTTTTAGATCGAGTAGCATAAGCACGGGGAAGTGCAAGTCGACCGCTGGAACCAATGCGTCCGCCACTTCGACAACAACTGGGCAGCCCCCCACCCGGCTGATCACATCTGTCAACCGAGTCACGAAAAAGAGATCGTCGGCCAGGACGATCACCGGTGGGCTGGACGAAAAAGTGTCGGTTTGGTGATTGGGTGTACCCAACTCAATCTGCATTGTTTCCTCTGGTTCTCTGCTTGATCTACGCCTGTGTACCTTGTGGAAGTCTAGCACAGCCCCATATCCCCACAAAGTTCCCACCGGGGTTACTCTCCCCGCAAAAAGGACGCGAAGCGAACGGGATAGTGGCCCCAGCTCGCCGTGAGAGTTTTTGCCCTGGATTGCCATCTGATATACTTGGCTTGACCTATCAATCACCAATTGAACCTGCCCTCCGGGGTTCAATTTGGCTATCAATCTGTTGGAGTTGAGCGATGGCACAAAAGAAGAAGAGAGATGCACAAGAGAGCGATCTGACTCTGTTGAGCTACGAAGATGGATATGCCCGGCTACAACAAGTGCTGGAAGAATTAGAGAATGGCGACACGCGCCTGGAGGATTCTCTGGCGCTTTATGCCCTGGGAACCCAACTGGCGAACCACTGCGCGGCCAAATTGGAAGAGGCCGAGTTAACTGTACGACAGTGGCAGGGGGAGACCGAAACAGCGACTTTTGACGGGTGGCGCGAATAATCACTCGATACGAGGTGCCATGCAGGTCTGGTCAAATGAAGCGATCTGGCTGCCCATAAGCGCGGCTGTCATCGTTCAACTTTACAAATTTTTCTTCGAGTGGATCCGTCGTCGGGACTTCGATCTACGGGTGCTGGCTCGATCCGGCGGAATGCCCAGCAGCCACTCTGCCATGGTCACAAGCCTGGTCTCGGCTGTGGGGCTTCGGTCGGGAACCAGCAGCGACGTTTTTGCGTTGTCGGTCATATTCGCTGTTGTTGTGATGTATGATGCCACGGGTGTACGTCAGGCAGCTGGCAAACAGGCCAAAGTGCTCAATCAAATTATTCGCGAACTGTTCAGCGGGCAACCAGTGAGCGAAGAGGAGTTGAAAGAGCTTATCGGCCACACATCGGTAGAGGTGATCGTTGGTGCTATTGCTGGTGTTGTCTACACCCTCTTCTGGTTCGCCCTTTTTGTCAACTAACCTAATTTTTCTCAAAAATCTTTGAGAAATTTGTTTGCTCCTCCTATTTATGATAGGATAGACACGATTTGTGCCGTTTTGGCAGCCAAACAGGAGAGAGTATATGCGACGTGTCGTTCTGATTCAACCTAAACGGGATGGACGAGTATTTGGCAAAGCGCCTGGTTCGCCCTATACATTGATGCGTCTGGCTTCGCTTGTGCCCGACGAAATCCCTGTTGAAATCTGGGATGACAATTTGCGCGAACTCCCCATGGATACCCTCGGCGAGGGCGATCTGGTGGGGATCAGCAGTATGACCATCACCATCGAACGGGCCGAACATTTGGCGAAGATTGCCCACAAACAGGGGGCTGGCGTTGTGGTGGGTGGCGTGCATTCCACCCTTCTGCCCGAACATGTGCAGACATTTGCCCATAGCTCCTTTGTTGGCGAAGGGTACTACACCTGGCCCCAGGCGATCCAAGACTTTGCTGCAGAGGGCATCAAAGGGCTGAAACCCGAATACCGAGACGAAAGCTGGGCCAATCTGTCTGGCATTGCCCCCATCACCGATCGGGTGATCAAGATGGTGGACGAGAATAATAATTACTGGACGCCCTACATGGAGATCACCCGGGGCTGCCCGCGCAACTGTGATTTCTGCACGGCCATTCGTGTCAGCGGGCGGAGAATGCGTCTGCGCCCGGTGGAAGAAGTGGTGGACGAGATCGAGCGACGGGGCATCAAGCGCTTCTTCCTGACTGATGATAATTTCGGGCTGAATTTCTCCACCGACCCGGACTATTGTGTTGAACTCTTTGAAGCATTGATGAAGATGGATTTGAAGGGATGGACCTGTCAGTCGGAGATGAGCATCGCCAAATTCCCCGAACTGTTGGAAATGGGCAAGGCTGCACATCTGGACAAGCACTTCATCGGTTTCGAGAGCGTCAACCCGGACAACCGCTCATCTTTGGGCGGTAAGTCAAAGGGTGTTGCCATGCAGACCACCGAAGCCATCAAGAAAATTCATGAGACAGGGATGGGTGTGGTGGGCCTGTTTGTCATGGGCTTCGATCACGATACCCCGGAAACATTCCAGGCCATGTGGGACTTTATCCGCACAAGCGAGATGGACGGGGTCAGCACGACCGTTCTCACACCCTATCCGTCTACTCCGTTCTACGATCAGGTGATCGCGGAGAACCGGCTGTTGGATGTTCCGTGGAGCCACTTTGATACAGCACACGTGACATTTATCCCCAAGAACTTCACCCCGGGTGAGTTGCGGGATGCCTACGATTGGCTCTGCCGCAAAATTTACAGCCCGTCCCAAATTGCCCTGCGCGGTTTGCGCTCGTTGCGCCGCTACCCCGTGAGCATGGCAGGCAAAAAGCTCTTTGGCAGCTTCAGCACAGATTATGGCTACCGCCGAGCTTATAGCTGGCGCCACTCGATGT
>JAHEML010000933.1 GCA_024643705.1 Caldilineaceae bacterium
CGAATTTGCATACAACTTTACCCGTGGCTCGGCCGTGTAGTTGTAGCTGAAGGCAACCGTGTGCTGGTAGCGCCCACCGAGACCGATGTAGGGGCCATGCTCATCTTCGCCCAAGACTATCCATGCCTGCTGGTAAATGGCGTTGGGCAGCTCGCCGTGGAGCGGGTGATTGTCCGCAGCTGTGGGTACGCCCATAGCTGTAAATCCACAGTGGATCAGAAAACCGCCGTAGGTTTTGAGATAATCGCTGGTGGCCTGAGGTTGGTCGAACATGGAACCCATTGTCAGCTTGCGCCCGCCAAATTCGGCAGACCAGATTTGCTGGCCCTGAAATGGGAGCATCACCAGTTCGCCCGCGCCATTGCGCAGACGCAGGGCAGCCACGCCGCTATCATAGCAGAAAGCGCTGGCCGAGAGCGGGCCACTTTCGATCAGCACACGCTCTTTGGCAAGAAAAAATTCTGGTCGCAGGTGAAATGTGGTTTGAGGCATTCTAATCTCCGGTGGGGAAGGGTGTGGAAATCCAATCTGTCGATCCTACCAGGATTTACGACTTTGCGCCAATGAAAAACGGGACCGGCCATGGTGCGCCGATCCCGTTTTTCTTTACGAACTGCGTATTGCGTATTACGTAAGAAGCGCTGCTCTCAGCTTATCAGCTTCCCAACTGGCGGGTGATAGAGGCAAAAACACGCAACGGACTACGCAATGCACTTATTGTCCTGCGCCGTGCAACTGGCCGGTCAGAATCTGAATGACCACGAAGGAGTCGGCGTAGGGGCTGTTGATGTAGATCGGGTCGCCCTCTGGCAGCCAGCCCGCGGCGTAGCGGCTGGGAACCGGGTTGTTGCCATAGCGCTCGAAGAGCGGAATCTGGGGCAGAAGCTCGTTGTAAGCCTGGGCAATTGTGTCCAGAGTTGCAATCTGGGCTGCGGCGTCGCCACCGGAGCCAGATTCTTTGGTCAATGCCCACAGGTCTACATCACCCACGCTGTCGGTGGAGACGTTCAGGTCGAATGCCATTCCGGGCTTATCCACACTGCCACTCTCGGTTGAACCGACACCAGTTGCCGCAGCATTGTGCACGCTGAAATCGGTCTCGTAGGAGAATGTGGGGTGGGGATTACCTGCACCCCAACCGCGGATGGCGAGTTGGAATTTGCCGTCGTTGACGTCGATGGGGTGCTGGTTGAAGTTGACACCCCGGAAGGCTGTCTTGATACCAAAGGCAGTCAGTTGCTCGGCGGTGTTCTCAGCCGAAGCAGACCAGTCGGCAAACTCAGCCGGTGCAGTCAGCTCGAATTCCATACGCACGCCTGTGTCGTCCAGCCACACACCATCTGTGTCCCGGGTGAAGCCCAGGCCAGTCAGAATTTCCTCGGCTTTGGCGAGGTCATACTCATAGGGATTCAGGGCAGCACTTACCTCGGACGAAAGCCAGAGTGGGGTCAGATTGTCGGAAAAACCGCACATGCAGACTTGGCGTTTGGCCGATTCGGCCAAAGAAATGAAAGCGTTCTCGTCCCGGTTGATCGCATAGGCGATTGCCTGACGCACTTCCTTCATCTCGAATGGATGAATCGTGTGGTTGAAGTAGAGAGCCGGGCCGCTGTAGATCGGCGGGCGGATGATGCGGTAGCCAAGGTTGATGAACTCACGCTCGGTGGCGGGCGGGAAGCCGTGGGTGGCGTAGTCCACATCGCCGGACAAGACGAGGGGGGTGACGACCGGTGTCTCGCCGTTGTAATTGACCAGGCGGTCAAATTTCACCGTGTCGGCCCAATAGGAGGTCTCCACTTTGTTCAGAATCATCTGGGATTCGGTGATGCTGGCCGGGTCGATCTTGTAGGGGCCAAGCACAACCATATCATCCGGCCGGAATTCATTGAATTCCTGGAGCAGGTTCTTCCAGGCGTCATCGTCTTTGGTGTTGCCCGCGGCGACCAGATCAAGGACTTTCTGGGCATATTCGCCATAGACACTGGATGCACGGATTGCTTCCTCGCGTAGCACACGGCGGGGCACTGTTGTGGACGGTTCGGTCAGCACAAAGTCCACGGTGTTGTCGTCCACTGCCACCACATCCGTCAGGTAGTTCCAGAC
>JAHEML010000934.1 GCA_024643705.1 Caldilineaceae bacterium
TCGGACCAAACATCAATTTGAACAGGCTGAGAAGACATCAGATTGACTCCAATAAAAATTGAACGACCGGATTAAGTCGAAGTTATGCTGTTTGTGGGCGGGGAGGCCGCATACAAAGGCCGTCTCCCGGAGGACGACGGCCTTTGTGTTGTAGTAGGCATCCAGATTGTCAGAAAAGTGCTGATTACCAGCGGTCGCCGCCACCGCGACGGTCTCCGCCCCGGTCACTGCCGCGATCGCTGCGATCGCTACCGCGTCGTTCACCACCGCCACGCCGCTCACCGCCGCCGCCGTAACCACCACCACTGCCACCGCCGCCACGACGTTCACCGCCGCCACCGCCGCCATAACCACCACCGCCGCCGCCACGACGATCGCCACCGCCACCGCCGTAACCACCACCGCCCGATCGTCGACCGCCACCATCTTCTTTGGGGCGAGCTTCGTTCACACGCAGGTTGCGGCCACCATGATCTTTGCCATCCAGCGCGGCAATGGCATTGGTGGCACCAGCATCAGCCATTTCTACAAAACAAAAGCCACGAAATCGGCCCGTGTCCCGATCATTGATCATTGCAACAGATTCGACTTCCCCATATTGTGCAAACAACGCACGCACTTGCTCCTCGGTTGCCTCGTAAGACAAGTTACCAACATAAAGCTTCTTAGACAATTCTTGCTTCCTTCCTGAAGTGAATCCATCCTGCCGGGTGAGCCGTGCAACAATGGAGAACGAAAAAATACGGCTGCTACAGTATGCACCCGTTTCAGGAATTTGTCTACTCCCAAAATTCAATAGTTGCAATTATTTTCAGCGTTTCAGCCGATCCAAATAGCTCTTGCGGAACTTGGCTACTTTGGGTGCGATAACGACCCGGCAGTAGGGTTGCTGGCTATTTTGCGTGTAGTAATCCTGGTGGTACTCTTCGGCTTTGTAAAATGGCTCGGCTGCAACTACTTGGGTGACGATTGGCTGCTGCCACACATCTGCCTCGCTCATCTCTCGCATCACCTCCTGGGCAGTTGCCTGTTGTTCATCGCTGTGGTAGAAGATGACCGACCTGTATTGGGTGCCCACATCTGCGCCCTGGCGATTGAGGGTGGTAGGATCGTGGATGGTGAAAAATATCTGCACTATCTCTTTGAATGAGACTTCTTGGGGGTTGAACGTCACCTGCACCACTTCGGCGTGGCCGGTTGTGCCGTTGCATACTTCGCGATACGATGGGTTGTGTACATGGCCGCCCATGTAGCCCGATTCCACTTTTTCCACGCCCCGCAGTTCTACATAGACAGCTTCCAGACACCAAAAACAGCCACCACCCAGGGTGGCAATCTCGCTACCAATCGTTGAATTTTCCATTTTGTTGTCTCGTTTCTACTGGTTGAATCGATTGAATACCCAGGCTATCACAATCAACGCCAGTCGTCTGTAAGCCACCTTCATACAGCAGCCAGAGCGAGCAGACCCGCGCCGACCGCCGGTTCCACCTGTGGGTGGATAATGTTTATCTGTGGCGCGAATTCTGTCAGCCGGTCCGCCACCAAATCAGCGTAGAACCCAGGGCGCAGCAGCCCACCCGCCATCACCACTGGGAAGGCGTCGCCCATCTCCAAGCCCTGGGCAACAGCCCGTACAGCAGCAGCCAATCCACGGGCCGCGCTGTCGAGAATCGATAGTGCCACTGGGTCGCCTTGCTGGGCACACTGGATAGCTAACGGAGCCAGCGCCGCAAACCGATCCCAGGCTGTGTCGGTGTAGGTCCAGGGGATCAATTCCTGGGGCTGTGTCATGCCCAGTTGGCTCAACACAGCTTGGGTAAGTGTCGTCTCGGCGGCGCGCCCGTCGGCGGCCTTCATCACCGCAGCCAAAATGGCCGCGCCAATCGCGTAGCCGCTGCCTTCGTCTCCCAGCAGCGCCCCGGTTCCGCCTGCCCGGCGGCTGCGCCCGGCATTGTCAAAGCCGTAGACGATCATGCCTGTTCCGCTGATGAGCACCAGCCCGTTGATGCTGCCACCTGTCCCCGCCGAGAGGGCAACCACGGCGTCGTTGTAGATGAGGGCGTTGGCGTGGGGTGCCAGTTCCTTCAGCCATGCGGCCAT
>JAHEML010000935.1 GCA_024643705.1 Caldilineaceae bacterium
GCCCGGTGTACGCACGGTAACGGTGGCACCCTTGCTCTTGCCCATCAGCGCTTTGCCAATCGGGCTTTCGTTGCTGATGCGTCCATTGAGGGGATCAGCTTCGGTGGAGCCAACGATCACATAGCTCTCTTCGTCGCTGGTTCCGTCTTCTTGCAGCACCACTTTGCGGCCCAGAGCCACTTTGTTGCCTGGTTTGCTGCTGTCATCGATGATCTGGGCATTGCGGATTTTGATTTCCAGCTCTCGAATGCGGCCTTCGACAAAAGCCTGGGCATTTTTGGCTTCGTCGTAACCGGCATTTTCGCGCAGATCACCTTCTGCTTTGGCTTCGGCGATCTGCTCCGCGATTTCCCGGCGGCGTACATTTAGCAGATGATCCAACTCTTCCCGGAGTTTGTTATAGCCTTCTTGGGTCAAATAGACTGGGTTGTTGCTCATTGTTCTTTCTCACAGTTCAAATACAGATGGTTTTTACGATAATCGGCTTTTTTGACCGGCATTTTGGGGCCAAACCAACGGGGAAAATAGAACCCCACCCCAAGTGTCCGGTCCAACCTGCGCCCGGCGGGGTGAGGCAGCCTTTTCAAACGAAGCGCCGACCCAAACGTGCAGGTCGGCCCTGTTGCTCACTTCAATTATAGCCAAACTTGGCCGTTTTGTAAAGCGTGGCTCAAAGCGGGGATAGGGAGACTGGGTGCATTTGTCGTGGCTGTTACCTGACAGGTGCGGCTTAAGCCGTGTCAACTCTCCAGGCTTGCTCGGATTCGGCGGATATCTTCCGGGCCGGTACGGCAACAACCACCGATAATCTGGGCACCGGCGGCTTGCCAAAAACGGGCGGGCGGGCCGAAATCGGTCACGCCTGTGCCCTCGATCCAACAGCGGGCCACAGCGTCCCAGCTTTCGCCGCTGTTGGGGTAGCAGAGCAGGGGTTTGTCGGTAGCCTTGCGCGCTTCGGCCAGCAAGGGTTCGACAAAGCGGGGCGATGTGCAGTTGACACCCACGGCTACTACCTGGGGTGATGCTCCTGCCAGCGCGACGCAACCGGCAAATGACTCGCCATGGCAGACGCGGTTTTCGTCTTGGCAGCTAAAGCTGATCCAGGCTGCTGTGTGGGGGAATTCGGCCAGCAGAGCCACCAGGGCCTCTGCTTCGATCTGGCAAGGGATCGTCTCGCAGGCCAGCAGATCGGCACCGCTCTGAGCCAGTACTGCCATGCGGGGCCGATGCCAATCCATCAACTCGGCTTTGGTCAGCCCATAATCCCCCCGGTATTCCGAACCATCAGCCAGAAAGGCCCCGTAGCAGCCGATAGACCCGGCGACCAGAGGGCGCAGACGACCCGCCCGGTTGCCCGCATCAGCCCAGAATTCGTCGCGGGCGGCCCGTGCCAGCGCGACGCTCTGGTGTATGATCTGGGCAGATTGGGTGGGGGTTAGCCCCCGTTGGGCAAAACCGGGGAAGCTGGCCTGATAGCTGGCGCTGATGCCCACATCGGCCCCCGCCACGAAATAGTCGTAGTGGAGTTGGCGGATGATCTCTGGCGCGTCGATGAGAAGCCGCGCCGACCACAGCGCGTCGCTTATCTGCGCGCCTCGGTTTTCCAGCTCTGTCGCCAGCCCTCCATCCAAGATTATGGCGGGCTGGTGCTTCCAAAAGGGTGTGAGAGGATTGTGAATTGGCATGGAGGGAGTATAGCACAGGGCGGATATGGGAGACGCGAACACAGACCAGACAAACGGGGTTTCTATCCACCCATCGGCGTTGATGCGCATTCTGGATTAAATTGTATCCCAAGGGCGGGCTCACTCAGGCGCGGCCATGGCGTGGTGACGTGATTCTGTGCGGGCAGCCGCCAATCTGTCAATATGCCGCCAACGCTCTGCTGCACCAGTGCGGAAGAGTGCCGGATCGAAGTCCGCCAAAAACTCCCAGCCCTCCAGTGCCAGCCCCTCTTGCAGTTCATCTGTCAATTCAAAATGCAAGGTGCGGCCATCGCTTCGCACGTAGAATTCCAGGACGTCGTCTTTGCCGTCGTCAATGACATTCACCACACATGGACGGTCGGTCCCAAGGGGCTTTTGAAAATACGTGGCCGAAC
>JAHEML010000158.1 GCA_024643705.1 Caldilineaceae bacterium
CAAGCCGGCGGGATGTCTGGCCCAGGGCCAAGAGGCTTGATCCTTCGCCAGCCCGATCCCCAATTGTTTGACGAATTTCCAGTGCTCTGCTGTTGTACGCGAACGCTTGGGCATAGTCGTTGCGCTGGGTCTCGGCAATGCTTGCCAACGCGGCCAGGGTCTTGGCTTCGTCTGGGCGGTTTTCCAGGCGGCGGGCCAATGCCAGGGCTGCCTCCAACTCGGCCTGGGCTTCTTCGAACTTGCCCTGTTGCCTGTGCAAAATGCCCAGCCCATAGCGGATCTCTGCTTCTTCGGCGGCCCAGGTGGGCGAATCGGTCAGCAAACCCAGGGCTTGCTCGTAGGCAGCGGTGGATTCGGTGTAGTTGCCCTGTCGCCAATGGATCAGCCCCGCACGCCCCAACACCCGAATCAACCCTCGGCTGTCGGCGGCCTGGCGGGCACTGCGCGCGGCCGATTCCATGGCAGCCAGGGCCGCGGGATAATCGCTCATGGACTCGTGATATTGGCCCCACAGCAGGTGTACGTTCAGCGGCGAAACCCCAGGCAGACCATCCAGACGATCGAGCGCGGCCTGTTCGGCTTCTCGTCGCCCCAAAATGTGGAGCAGATCCACCTTGGTCGTCTGCCGTTGCCAATTGCTTTCCATAGCCAGGGCACGTTCTACATAGCCCAGCGCGGTCTCGTTAGCATACTCTCGTTTGGCCTGCGCGCCGGCGGCATCCAAATAGTAGAGGGCTTTGGCGCGCACGGGGTGCAGGTCGGTATTGCCGTGGCGGAAGTGAAAGGCCAGGCGTTCGATGGCGTAGGGCGTGGTACTCTCCAGCCGCCGAGCCACCGCGGTGTGAACTTCGCGCTGCTGGCTTTCCAGCAGGGTTTTGTAGACAACTTCCTGGGTGATGTTGTGTTTGAAAATATAAGCAATCTGGGGTTGGGGTCTTTCCAGGCGGGCAAAATCCCGTCGGCTCAGGGTCTCGATCTGGGCCAAAAGCTCGTCGGGTGCGGGTGCGTCGGGGTGGATTGCGGCCAGCAGGTCCAGCTCGAACACACGCCCGATCACGCTGGCGAGTTTCAGAGACAATTTCACCGGCTCCGGCAGTCGATCCAGGCGAGAGAGTATCGTCCCATGGATGGTGTCGGGCATACCCAAGCTCACAGCGGAAAGGGGTGCATCGGCCAGAAGATGCCAGCGGCCATCCACCCGCTGCACACAACCATCGGCCTGCAATTGCCCCAACAGGTCGGGGGCAAGTGACCAGACGCCCTCTCGCCGTACCAACATCCCCGACTCAGCCAGGGTATCAACCAGTTCTTCAGTAAAAAAGGCGTTGCCCTGGGCTTGCATCTGGATCAAAGCCAGTACCAGATCATCCACCGGGCCTGCCATGCGGTTGCGTACCAGACCCGCCACTCCCTCGGGTGGCAGATCACCCAGTTCGATCGCGGACTGTTCGGGCAACGAGAGTAGCTCTTCCAGGGCCACGACTGGCGTCTCTGTACCCTGTGGCCGATGGGCCAGGAGAAGAAGAATCTGCGAATCTCGAATCACACGAGCCAACGCCAGCACCAACCGGCTGGATGCTTCGTCGATCCAGTGCAGGTCTTCGATAAAGAGGAGCAGCGGCTGCTGGCGCGCCCGCATTTGCACAATTTCCAGGGCCAGGGCAATGAGTGCTTCCTGGCGCAGTTGGGGGGTGAAGGTCCCTGTCATCCCGTTGTCGGGGATGGGTAGACGCAGAAGATCGCCCAGTAGGGGCAGGCGGGTGAGCCATTCCGGGTTTAGCATGCTGATGGTCGCCTGCAAGTGATCGATCTGGGCGTCGACGCTGCGCCCTTCCTGTCCGCTCAACCCTAATAACTGGCGAGCGATGGCGCCCACCGAGCTATAGGCGACATCGCGCCCGGTGCTCTGGCACGCGCCAACTGCTGTCTGCACCCCGTGGCTCTGGACTTCTTCCAAAAAGGTTGCCACCAGATGGCTCTTGCCCACACCTGCTTCGCCCTGGACACGGAGGATACGCCCACGCCCACCCAGCAGATCGGCCAACACGTCGCGCATTTGGCCCAACTCCTCTGTGCGTCCTTCCAGCCGATTGGGGAAGAGAGAGCGGTATTCATCGCTGGAGAGGCTGCGCTCCCCTTCGATGGCAAAGACAGACATGGGTTCGCTCTTGCCTTTGAAATGGGCCATTCCCAGCGGGCGCGCCCAAAAGCGTTCGTCCACCAATTCGGCTACCCGTTGGCTAATCAAAATCTGTCCCGATCTGGCCCTGGACATCAGCCGGGCAGCCACATTTGTCTCATCGCCCAGGACGCCATAGGTGCGCCGGGTTTCGCTGCCATAGGCCCCAGCACGCATTCGCCCCTGGCTGATGCCGATCTGCACGCTGGCGATAAATGGGAAGTAGTGGGTGGAACGGGCCAGTTCCAGGGCCACAGAAACAGCTCTTTGCGCGTCGTCGTCGTGGGCGGTGGGTGCGCCAAAAGCGGCGTAAATGTAACTGCCTTTGTCGCCGGTGGTCAATTGGATCAGGCTTCCCTCGAAGCGTTCGATCACTGCCTGCACCCAGCGAATATATCTGTCCAACTGGCTGCCCGCATCGGGATTTGTTTCAAAGTCCAGCCCATCAAATTTGAGGAAGAGAGCTGTTGCCGGGCGCAGTTCGGCCAAAAAACGACCCTGTTGGCTGCGAATACGATCATAGACCGAGGCCAGCAGCCAGGGCTGTACCAGAGAGGCAGCAAGTGGCATGTCCGGCTCTGTCTGCCGGAGAGGAACATCGACGCTCAATCCCTCCAAGCGGAAGATGCGCTTGCTGTCGCGCTCCATCCATGTGCCACGCAGGCTATCTGCCCCGCCAAGGGCGCTAGGCTCATCCAGCAGAGATTCGCCCTGCACCACGCCCTGAGCCACATCGTTCATGCGATCCAGCAGACCACCGGCCAACACGTCGATCAGGCGGATGGTTGGATCGCCCACCACATAGCGCTGCACCGATCCGGCCGTGATCGCGATCTTGATCGCCACCCGCACCTGACCGCTGGGGACGTCCAGGTGGGCAAAGGCGGCAATGGCTTGCTGAATTCCCAACCCGGCGGCACAGGCGCGCACCAGCCCGGCAGGTGTGCCATCGCTGTCATCGAACCAGCAGGAGATGGCGTCTCCGCTGAAGCCGATCACCGCGCCACCATAGGCATGAACCGGCGCGATGATGGCACTGTAGACTTCGTTGAGTTGGCGGGTGAGTTCGTCTGCACCCCGGCGCGGGCCGTAGGCCAGAGCCAGCGCTTCGGTGAGAGGTGTAAAGCCGGAGATGTCGGCAAAAAGGGCCGCACCGGTCGTATGTGTGGGCAGTTCCACCCCCGCGGCCAATGCACGGCGGCGGTCGAGGGGGATGTAGGCAGCAGGATTTTCCATACGCCTATTATAGCTGTTTGGCTGGGGATTGCGGAATAGGGGCTAAAGGCTGCACAGCAGGGGTCGGCATTGCCGATCACCGCTGCTGCACAGCCTTCAAATCATTTCGCTCTATTGGGCGGCCAACACGAAATCAAATTCCAACTGGACTTCGTTGGTCACGTTGGCAACGCTGGGGACGCTGGGGATGGTGAGATTGTAGTTATCGCGCAGGATTTGGGTGGTGCCACTAACGCGTAACTCGCTGGTGGAAACGACCTGGACAGCCACGGCAAATGTCTCGCTGCGGATGATCTCCCGGATGGTCAGATCACCGGTGACCTGTAGGTTCAGGGTGTCGCCGATGGAGGCCGCCGCTGGAATGCCCTCGATGGCTGTGGGGGCGAAGGTGATGCTGGGGTAGCTGCTGTTCTGCAAGATGAAGCGATTGATGGCCCCATCGCGTCGGCTGCTATCGGTGACGAAGCCGCCCGCATTGATGGTGAGCGGGCCAATTTCCAACGAGGATGGATTGCCCGGATCGACTGTCACCTGACCGCTGACTCCGCTGTTGACGCCCACCACAGTTTTGGGGCTGCCCATCAGCTCTTCGTTGATCACAAATCGCGCCTCGGATTGGGCGGGATCGATGGCAAAAGTGATTGGATTTACTTCACTTGGATTGGGGGCTTCGGTGGACATACCAGCCCCAGAGGAGGAGGAGGCAGATTCTTCGGCTAGGGCTACGGTTGGTTCCGCCGGTGCAGGCATGTTGGTCGGCTGCACGATGGGCTGTTCGGTGGGCTGTTCGGTGGGCTGTTCGGTTGTCTCGTCAACGGTGGAGCCAGACGTTGAATCTGCCGGTGCGGCTGGCGAGCACGCCGCCACAACCAAGAGCAGAACGAACAGGATGGCAATCGTCAAAGTACGGGTAGATGAACGCATAAAGTCTCCTTATTTCGTGCCACAGAAAGTTGGCACAGGGCCGTTTCAATACTGCTGCATAGTCTTGAGCGATCGGCCTTTTGTCATCACGCCAAAGATCGCCAAAGATGACGACAGTATATGTGCCCAGCACTACTCTACCCGTAGGCGTACATACAAAGATACTTTAGCTCAAATCATTGTCCTGCCTGAACGACCTCACTGGGGGCGCTGAGGAGTCCAACATCGTTGGCTGCTGTGATCTGGTAGCGATAGGTCTGGCTGCTGGACAAGCCTTCATCTACAAATGTCACGGTTTTTCCCCGATCCGGTGACTCGATCATCCCAATAGATGCAAAATCAGCGTCCCCCGCAGACCGGCGGACGATCACCCTGGATGTTTGGGGCGGAATGGTGATGGTCAAGGTGATCGCCGTGCTGCCTTTGACCACGCTGTCGATCACCGGCGCGGGGGGAGGCGTCAGGTCGATCCCTGCTTGGGTGTGCCAGATGCGAAAGCCCATGGGTGGGATGGTCGCATGCAGCGAGACACTGTTTGTCTGGCCGCTGGCCGGGTCGATCAGGGTCGCGCCCCAAGGCAGATAGCCCGCCAGTTCCAAATCGACCGTACGGCTGACGCTGCTGGGGTTGACCGCGATGATCCCGGCTCCGCTGTTATCCTTGCGGCCAACCACATACAGCCCGGTGTCGTCGGAGATGAAGGTCTGCCACGAGCCGGAGCGCAAATAGCTGTGTTCTTTCCATAGCTTGAGCAGGAATCGGACGAGAGCAAATGGATTGTCGAACTCGGTGGCGCTGGGCGCAGCTCGGACCACAGGCGTGGCGACCACTGGCATCCCTGTTTGGGCGTGCAGGCTGGCTTGTGGCGTCAACCCAAAAAGAAGGCCGGTGATCACGGTGACGATGAGCAGTTTGGCCGGTGGCAGCCGACGGAAAATGGCGTGCATTGATTAACTCCCATCAATTGTATCTTCTCGATAAACCGGGGCCAGTTCAGACCTGTAAGATGCGCCAATAAAGTTGATTTGGCTGACAAGAATTCTTCCGCGGCGCACCTGACAGGTCTATTGCTTCAACCCAACCCAGGAACCATCTCTTGATTCGGGCGGACGCCGAGACCCGGTGTGTCGGATACGGGCAAATAGCCGTCGATGGCCTGGGGCGCGCCCAACCAAAGCTGCTCTGGCTGGGCCTTGCGGTGGCCCAGCACCAATTCTCCCATGTCGTCGCACAGCCCTGCCGCAATCAAATGCAACCCCCACACCTCGCCACCCCGGTGCAGGATCACCTTGGCTCCGCTCTCTTGGGCCAGTTGGCAAATCCGCACCGTCGCGGTGATACCCCCACACCAGGTCACGTCCGGCTGCCAAATGTCCAGCGCACCGGATCGGGCCACCTCGCCAAAGCCAAACTGGGTGAATTCGTGTTCCCCGCCCGCCAATTGCACGGGCTTGATCAGGGGGCGCACTTCTGCCTGCTCGGCCAGATGATCCGGCGTGAGAACATCCTCGAACCAGTAGAGATTGTAGGGTGCAAGACGGCGGGCCATTTCCAGAGTAACGGCGGCATCCCACGATAGGTAGCAGTCGGCCATCACCAAAGCATGGTCGCCGAGATGGTGGCGGGCCGTTTCTGCCGCGGCGATGGCTGTATCGTAGCCCGTTGGATCACCGGTCCAGCGGTGCGAAAATTTGTAGGCATTGAAGCCAAGTTGGGCAAACCATTCGGGATCGCTGCCTGTGGCATAGGCCCGCACCTGGGGGCGCTGCAAACCGCCCAGCAGATCGTAGACGGGCCGCTCGGTGGCCTTGCCCAGCATGTCCCACAAGGCCAGATCGACCCCGCTAAGGGCCATGATCCCCACCCCCCGTCGGCCATAGGGGATGGAAGCAAAATAGAGATCATCCCAAATGGTCTGGATGTCACCCACGTTTTCCACACTGCGCCCTTCCAGCAGTTCCTGGAAATGGCCGTTGACAATCGCCAAAGCTGCCTCGCCGCCCCCGCCATAGCCGTAGCCAACAACCCCTGTGTCGCTTTCTACCCGCACAACAATTTGCCAAAGTCGGGGCCGCCAGCCACCCAATGTCTGCTGCCAGCGGGGGTAGTGGGCCGACACGTGTACAATTTTCATAGATAAGCTCCTTGTTTTCATCCGGCTTGTTGCTTCCGTTCTGACGCATGGTAAGCCCCGTTCAGTGGGCGTTGCTCGGTCGCCCGGTCTCTTTAGCGCCGGGCCGCGTGGACGATTCCAAACTTTGGAAGCAGTAGACGCAAATTGATTCGTTGCGTATAATAGGCCATCCCCCCGCGCAACGCAACTGCTTTTGCCAACAGAGCTTTGGCGAAAGCGACAGAGAAAGCAGTAGAGAAAGCAGTAGAGAAAGCAATGTCCACCCAATGACCAAACAAGACGAGACCCTGCGCTGGCAATTTCTGCTGGACGAAGATCGATGGGAAAGCCGGGCCAAGATAGCCGATCTGCTTGCCCCTGGCGGCAAGACAGACGGCGCGCCAAGCGTCGCCCCGTCTGTCCGGGCAGGTTCTGCCCGGCAGTGGGTACTGCGTCGGCTGCTTCTGCTGACGACACTCGTCATCGTCGGCGCGGCTGCGGTGGCCTTGCTCTGGCAAAATGCCCAATCGGCGCTTGATGAGGTGCAGGGCGAGATACAAGCTACCATCGACCTGGAAGTTTTGGCTGCCGAGCAGGGCGATCCCTGGATGATGGCGGCTCTTTTGGACGAACATGTGGATGCCGGTTGGCGCAACCAGATGATGGTCCGCTTCTTCCCCCAAGCCGACGAGCGCAAACCCCAGATTTCTACCCATATTGGTGATTTTGATTTGCAAAATGGGCGCGCTCTTGTGCGGGTGGTGGTCAGCGATAGTCGGTTGGCAACCCCCTACCAGGAGACGCGCATCTACCGCGAAACGAACACGGGCTGGATTCGTACCGCCCCGGATGTCGATTTCTGGGGCGGATGGGAGACCCAGGAAAGCACCCACTTTTCTTTCCGTCACCGCCAGCGGGATCGAAATGCGGTGACAGCCGCGGCCCCCAAGTTGGATGCATTATACGAGCAGGTGTACCGTCTGGTTGGTCTGCCCATCGATCTCTCAAGCGACAAGATTCAGGTGGAAGTGCGCATCAGCGGAGCCATATCCCAGGGCAATACCCGTAGCGCCAATGGTCAGCTTCTGGCGGTTGCATCCCCCGAACTCCTGCCCCGCCCGTTGGGGGTCTCTGCCGAAAGGG